>CADBNU010000236.1 GCA_902796085.1 Heyndrickxia coagulans | reverse complement strand
GCCGATAAAGGACAAAAAACACGTTAAAACGCGAATATGGCTAGCGCTTTGACGTGTTTTTTTGTAGAGAAAATTCGAAGATTTAACCTATTCACTTTTTGTCGGGTGCGAGACCTTTCATCAACATATCGGTCCATTCTTCTGTGTAGGGGGCTATTTTTTCGTATATTTGTGGGTTCGACATTCCTTCCACAATGGTCCGAAAATACAGCATTAAAAATTCGTCGGAATATTTTAAATCGACTTTTCCTTCTTTTTTTCCTCGATGGAATAAGTCCAATAAAATGCTTTGATTTTCTATGGAAAGTTTTTTTGCCATTAAAGAAAGGCCGTCATCTTCTTTTTCTGTAATATACTTCATCATCCCGACATAGATCGTGTACCCCATATCATGAAAATATTTGATTTTATTTTGACTCAGTTCGATTAATGTTTCTTCAAAAGGTTTGTTTTTTGCCAAGATGGCTTTTGCCGATTCAATCATTTCCTCGAAAAAGCTTTGATAGACTTCACGAATCAAGTTGTCTTTACGGCCAAAATATTTAAAAATTGTCGTTTTGGCAACGTTGGCCTGTTTGGCAATTTCCTCCATGGTGATATTTTTTTCGTCCCCTTTGGCTTTCAACAGTTGGAGCGTGGCTTGTATGATTTGCTTTTTCTTTGCTTCTGTTCTTTTTTGGAATCCGTTCAAATGAAATCACTACCTCCAAAATAAATTTCCGACTTATTTCGTGTTTTTTTACTATTATATATAAACTTTTGCATACTATCCAAGTGAGAAAAGTTTATTTTTTCAATTGACAGTTCGAATGATATCCGATATTATGAACTAAAATTATATTTTTGGTTTTTAATTTTATAACATAATAATAAATGTGTACTAAATAGTGTTTGTTAGTTTATTGTTTAAGTTGAATGAAAAATTTATTCCATAAGGGAGTGTATGATGGATGGAAAAAGTGATTGAATTAAAGGGGTTGCAAAAAAGGTTTGGTAAGTTCCAGGCGCTTCACAATGTGTCGTTTTCCGTTCATGCAGGTGAAGTTGTCGGTTTTATCGGCCCGAATGGTGCAGGTAAATCTACAACAATACGAATCTTATTAGGAATTATTAAACGAGATGCCGGCATTGCTAGAATTTTTGGAAAAGATGTTTGGAAAGAAAGCTTTGACATTCATAAACGAATTTCCTATGTGCCTGGGGATGTCTCTTTATGGGGGAATTTAACAGGCGGAGAAATTATTGACTTGTTTTTGAAACTACATGGGGGTGGAAGTCAACAAAAGCGGGATTCCTTAATCCAGCGGTTTGAGCTAGACCCTAAGAAAAAAGCGAAAACGTACTCAAAAGGAAATCGTCAAAAGGTCGCCTTAATTGCCGCTTTATCAGTGAATTCGGACTTATACATTTTTGATGAACCGACATCGGGATTAGATCCATTGATGGAAGCCATTTTCCAAGAAGAAGTTGAAAAACTGAAGAAAGAGGGAAAAGCGATATTATTATCCTCCCACATTTTAAGTGAAGTGGAACGACTAGCGGATAAGGTTGTAATCATTCGTCAAGGGAAAGTGGTTGAATCTGGAACGCTTGAGGAATTGCGCCATTTAACACGTACAACGGTAACCATCGAAACGGAAAAAGACATTGCGGAATTGAAAAATGTTGTCGGCATCTTTGATTTTCAACAAAAGAATCATCAAGCGACCTTCTCTATAGATACACGATACTTGAATGAGATTTTACTAGCTGCAACTAAATTAGGTGTGAAAAAGTTTGAAGCCGTGCCACCGACGTTAGAAGATTTGTTTATGCGTCATTATGAAAACTAAGGAGAAACGGAGGAAGGGATGATGAAGGAAAAATTTGCCCGCTGGGAAATCCTCTTTGCCCAATATATCAAACGAGATTGGAAGAAAATCCTCTTTTGGGTTTTCGGTGTTGGCTTATTTTCAGCAGGCTTTGTTCCGGCATTTGAAGAAATAGCAAAAGGGCAAGGGGCAGCTGGGTTATATGAGACATTAAAAAATCCGGCCATGATTGCCATTGTAGGTCCAACCCCGATTGATTCCGCAACGGAGTATACGTTAGGTGCAATGTACACACATGAAATGTTGTTGTTTTGTGGTTTACTTGCCATGGTTGTGTCTGTTTTGCATGTGATCAGTCATACTCGAAAAGAAGAGGATCTTGGTTTGACCGAACTTGTCCGTTCGTTTCATATTGGTCGCCAAGCAAACGCTGCGGCGACAATGGTTGAAACCATCTTAATTCATATCATTCTAGCTCTTTTTACTAGTGGCGTATTAATGAGTTTTGAAGCTGAGACGATTACGGTTGAAGGTTCCTTACTGTTTGGCGCTTCGATCGGTGTTGCAGGAATTATCGGGGCAGGACTGGCATTATTTTTTGCTCAAATTATGCCAACGTCGACAAGTGCAACTGGTTCAACATTAGGCTTAATAGGCGTACTATATATCATTCGTGCAGGAACCGATACGTCCAATGTTGATTTATCGATGTTCAATCCGTTAGGTTGGTTTTATTTAACGTATCCCTATACGAATAATGATTGGGTTCCATTGTTATTTGCTTTCCTTTTTGTCGTCATAATTACCATAGTCGCTTTCATCCTTGAAGGCTTACGCGATATGGGGGCAGGTTATCTTCCTGAGCGAAAGGGAAGAGCCTATGCCAAAAAGTCATTATTATCCGTCCGCGGTTTATTATTTAAGTTGAATAAAGGTGTCGTGATTGGCTGGATGATGACGTTTATATTTATCGGTGCTTCCTATGGTGCAATCTATGGAGATATGCAGACGTTTATCGAAAGTAATGAAATTATGAAACAAATGTTTAGCCATGCAGGCATTTCCATTGAAGAGTCCTTTACCGGAACGATTATGCTCGTAATGATCGTGTTAATTTCAATTGTACCGATTCTTATTGTGAATAAACTGTTTGCGGAAGAAAGACGAATGCGCTTGAGTCAGCTATTTTCGACGAAGGTGACGCGCAGCCAACTTTATTGGCATTGTATGGGAATTGCGATATTTACTAGTGTCGTAGGAATATTCATCTCTGCAAGTACTCTTGGTGGAACAGCGCTTTCGGTCATGGAGACACCAACCACAATGGAGTTTAATGATTTCCTTGCTGC
>CADBNU010000235.1 GCA_902796085.1 Heyndrickxia coagulans | reverse complement strand
GGCCAAGTTATGCAAGCAATTGTAACAATGGAGATTTCAAAAACTTTCGTTCCGTTCCGTTTTGGTGGATCTGCAGACAATATTTTATATTATGCCAATGAGGAACAAAAGAAAAAATATTTAATACCCACAATTAATGGGGAAAAGAAATCTTGCTTTGCAATGACTGAACCGAATGCGGGTTCAGATACGAGAAATATTAAAACGACTGCAGTTAAAGATGGAAATGAATGGATAATCAATGGTGAAAAAACCTTTATTACTGGTGGAAATGAAGCCGATTTTGTTATGGTTATTGCGATCACTGATAAGGAAGCCCATGCAAAAAACGGTCGAGATGGTGTAACTTGCTTTATTGTTGATCGTGAAATGGGCTGGCGATCGGAATATATTCATACGATGGGGGATTGGGGCCCAGCTAGTCTCATTTTTGAAAATGTCCGGGTACCAGAGGAAAATATTTTAGGAGAGTTACACGGTGGTTATAAATTAGGATTAGAATGGATTGGATATGCTCGCTGGATTGTTGGTGCTCGTGCGGTAGGTGCAGCTGAACGGTTATTGCAAATGGCAATTGATTATTCGAAAGAAAGGAGTACATTCGGAAAGCCAATTGCTGATAGGCAAGCGATACAATGGATGATTGCTGATTCCGCTGTTGAAATTGAAGCAGCAAAATGGTTGGTTTTGAATGCAGCTTTTACGTTAGATCAAGGAGAAGATAACCGTCATCTTGCTTCGATGGCAAAATTGTTCGGAGCCAATATGGCCAATCGCGTCGTTGATCGCGTAATGCAAATTCATGGCGGGATGGGTTATACGAAAGAATTACCGATAGAAAAATGGTACCGAGAAATGAGGTTGTGGAGAATTTATGATGGTACAGATGAAATTCAACGGTTAATCATTTCTCGTAATCTATTAAAAGGTCATGTAAAGTTAGGAGATTTTATTTGATTTTTTATAACAGAATACTAAATAATTAAAATAGGCTGAATATTCTTATTTAGCTAACATTCGTATTAACAGGAGGATGATTATATGTCAAAACGATTTGAAGGAAGAGTTGCTTTTGTTACAGGGGGAAGTCGTGGGATTGGTAAAGCGATTGCCCAACGATTTTTAGAGGAAGGGGCAAAAGTGGCGATTATTGATATTAATGAAGAAGCTTTAGTGGAAACAAAGAAAGAGTTCGAGGGTCAAGGATTTGACGTTTTTGTAAAAAAGGCTAATGTCGTGAATCGAGACGAAGTAGAAGCTGCTGTAGCGGATGTTGTAGAGAAGTTTGGTTCTCTTGATATCTTAGTAAATAATGCAGGTATTATTCGTGACAATTTATTATTTAAAATGTCTGATGACGACTGGCAAGCGGTAATGGATGTTCATTTGAAAGGGTCTTTTAATGCAGCTCGTGCGGCCCAAAAATATATGGTTGAACAAAAATACGGGCGAATTATAAATATATCTTCAACATCAGCCTTAGGAAACTATGGACAAGCAAACTATGCAACTGCGAAGGCTGGATTGCAAGGATTTACGAAAACATTAGCCATTGAACTAGGAAAATTTGGAATTACGACGAATGCTGTCGCACCAGGTTTTATTGAAACTGAAATGACAAAAGCTACCGCAGCACGAATAGGTGTTCCATTTGAAAAATTTATTGAAGCACGGGCAAATGAAATTCCAGTGCGCCGAAGTGGTAAGCCTTCTGATATTGCGAATGCGGTTGCCTTCTTTGCGGATGAAAAGTCTTCATTCGTTAACGGTCAAGTCATTTATGTTGCAGGTGGACCAACAGTATAAAGGAGTGATGAGGTTGTCTAAAGCATGGATTGGAAAACAGTCAAAAAAGGTTAAAAACCGAGTTGATCGTTTATTAGTAAAGCGGTTTGCTGAATCCATCGGTGATCTTCATCCATTTTATATCGATGAAGAATTTGGGAAAAATTCACGTTACGGTCGAAATATTGCACCACCAACATTTCCACGGACTTTTGAATATGGCGAAATTGCAGGGGTTGATTTACCAAAGAAAGGGTTAATTCACGGAGAAGAAACATATATTTATAGCCGTCCTCTTTTTGTAGATGAAGAGATTTACTGTTATGCAAGAATTGAAGAATACTATGAAAAAGTAGGGAAAAATGGAGGAAAAATGGGCTTTGTCATTATCAAACGATTTGGAGAAGATGCAAAAGGAGAATTGATTTTTACAGAAATACAAAATGTCATTATTACAGAGGCTGTCCGAAAGGAGATGAAAGTGTGATCACCATTACGGATTTAAAGCTTGGCGATCGATTAGAAGTGACTTTAAACCCCGTAACCCGATTAGATTTAATTAAATATGCCGGTGCGTCAGGGGATTTTAATCCAATTCATACGATTGATGCGGAAGCAAAAAATGCCGGTTTACCAGGAATTATCGCTCATGGTATGTGGACAATGGGCAATTTAAGTAAATTATTTACACCATATTACGGTGAAGGTTTTATAAAGGAATTTAAAATCAGGTTTGCCGGCATGGTATTCTTGAATGATGTACTCACACTGAAAGCAGATCTTGTTGATGAAAAGGATATGGAATTAATATTTAATGTCACTGCGGTTAATCAAAATAATAAAGAAACGGTAAGAGGGACTGTTCGATTTGTCCGCTATGAATAATTGTCTTGTGTTTTTTTAAGCAAAGTAGATGAACCCCATTCATACAAACGAGTATGGGGTTCATTATAGGAATTTTGTTCAGAAAAATCAAAAAATTAAAGGGGTGAATTTATGATTTTTGAATTGTCCGAGAGGACCAAAGACTATCAAAAACGTTTAATTGAATTTATGGAGCGATATATTTATCCAAATGAAAAATTGTATGAAGAACAATTAAATGAATATGACCGTTTTTCTGAGGTGCCACTTATTATTGAAGATTTAAAAAAGAAGGCGAAGTCACAAGGACTGTGGAATTTATTTTTAACAGATCGTAAGTACGGTGCAGGGCTAACAAACTTAGAATATGCGTTTTTATGCGAAATAATGGGAAGATCCAGTATTGCTCCGGAAGTTTTCAACTGTAGTGCTCCTGATACTGGAAACATGGAAGTCCTTGTCCAATATGGAACCGAAGAACAGAAAGAAAAATGGTTAAAACCTTTACTAAATGGAGAAATTCGTTCATGTTTTAGCATGACAGAACCAGATGTCGCTTCTTCAGATGCTACTAATATACGTGCAAGTATTGTTCGTGATGGTGATGAATATGTAATAAACGGCACAAAATGGTGGTCTTCTGGTGCAGCAGACCCTCGATGTAAAATAGCCATTGTTATGGGGAAAACAGATCCTACAGGACCAAAATATAAACAACAATCGATGATTCTTGTACCTCTAGATACACCTGGAGTTACGATTAAACGAGTTTTAACGGTCTTTGGTTATGATCATGCTCCGCATGGGCATGCAGAAATAGAATTTCGGAATGTTCGTGTTCCGGCATCCAATATCCTGCTTGGTGAAGGAAGAGGATTTGAAATCGCGCAAGGGAGATTAGGACCAGGTAGAATTCATCATTGTATGCGTTCGATTGGTGCAGCTGAACGAGCATTAGAAATCCTTTGTACACGTGTTCAGGAAAGGGAAACCTTTGGGAAAAAATTAGCCGATCAAGGAGTTATTCAAGAATGGATTGCAAATTCAAGGATAGAAATAGAACAGGCTCGTTTATTAACTTTAAAAGCTGCTCATATGATGGATACTGTGGGAAATAAAGAGGCTAGAGCAGAAATTGCTATGATTAAAGTTGTTGCACCTAACGTAGCCTTAAAGGTTCTTGATCGGGCAATTCAAACATTAGGAGCAGCTGGAGTCAGTCAAGACTATCCACTTGCAGCCATGTTTGCAAATATTCGTACATTAAGAATTGCGGATGGTCCTGATGAAGTACATAAACGGACGGTTGCTCGATTAGAATTAAAAAAATATGCCGAACTAGAAAAGGTTCGTCGTTAAAATTCTTCTTGAAAATTTAGGGGGATGATGAGATGCATGTCACTGACTTATTTAGTTTAAAAGGAAAAACGGCAATTGTAACAGGTGGAGGCCGAGGGCTTGGTGAACAAATTGCTACTGCTTTTGCGGAAGCGGGGGCAAACGTTGTTGTTTGTTCACGAAAAGTTGAAAATTGTATTGAAGTGAGTGAAAAATTAAAACAACTTGGCGTTGAATCTTTCGCATTAAAGTGTGATATTACCAATCCAGAGGAAGTAAAACATGTTGTTGATTCCACGGTGGAAAAGTTTGGGAGAATTGATATTTTAGTAAATAACAGTGGTGCAACATGGGGAGCACCTGTTGAAGAAATGCCTTTAGAAGCTTTTCAAAAGGTTTTGAATGTAAATTTAGTTGGAACATTTCTCATGTCACAGACTGTCGGGAAAATTATGATTGAACAAAAGGCAGGTAAAATTATTAATATTGCTTCAGTAGCAGGACTTCGTGGTTCGAACCCAGATGTAATGAATACGATTGGTTATAATACGAGTAAAGCAGGAGTTATCAACTTTACGAGAGATCTTGCGGCAAAGTGGGGACAACATAATATTCATGTAAACGCAATTGCTCCCGGATTTTTCCCCACAAAGATGTCGAACGTTATTCTTGAAAGGTATGGGGATAAAATTTTGGAAGGTACACCTTTGGGACGTTATGGAACGGATAAAGATATTAAAGGTGTTGCTCTATTCTTGGCAGCTCCAGCATCAGATTTTGTTACCGGTGAAACCATTGTTGTAGACGGTGGAGCAATTACATGGTAAAAAGATAGTTTTGTAGTTTTAAAAAAGGAAGGTGAATGTACAATGAGTAGAGATGCGGTTATCGTATCGGCAGTTCGGACAGCCATTGCAAGACAGGGTCAGTCTTTAGCAACTGTTCCAGCACATGTTTTTGGTGCAGAGGTTATAAAAGAAGCTGTAAAACGGGCAAACATCGCCCCAGAACAAGTAGATGATGTGATTTTCGGTAATGTATTAAGTGGTGGTGGTAATATTGCACGGTTAACGGCGTTGCAAACGGGCTTATCGATCAATATACCAGGTTTAACCGTCGATCGGCAATGTGGATCTGGTATTAATGCTGTTGCATTAGCTGCACAAGCGATTCGTGCTGGAGAAGGAGACATATATATAGCAGGTGGTACTGAAAGTATGAGTCGTGCACCTTATTTAATGGATCGACCAGAAAAACCATATAGTTCAACTCTACCTCGATTTCGTAAGTCACAATTATCGCCAAAGGAAATTGGCGATCCACCTATGGGCATAACGGCAGAAAATTTAGTGAAAAAATACAATATAACGCGGGAAGAACAGGACGAATTTGCATTAAAAAGTCAACAAAAAATGGCAATTGCAATGGAAGAAGGTCGTTTTGACGAGCAAATTGTTCCGATTACGGTTCCAGTACGGAAAGGAGAGCCTATTATATTTAAAAAGGATGAACATCCTCGTCCCAATACATCATTAGAAGCATTGGCGAAGCTTCCACCTGCATTTATAGAAGGAGGAACAGTAACAGCAGGAAATAGTTCGGGATTAAATGATGCAGCTTCGGCTCTAGTTGTGATGTCAAGTAGTAAAGCAAATGAACTTGGATTAAAACCATTAGCTGTTATTCGGGAAACGGCAGTTGCTGGAGTAGATCCAAATATTATGGGAATAGGTCCTGTTCCTGCAGTGCGTAAAGTATTAGCCAAATCAGGATTAGGCTTACATGATTTTGATTTAATTGAGCTGAATGAAGCTTTTGCTGCACAAGTGATCGCCGTTAATCGTGAGTTAGATATGGATTTAGAAAAGGTAAATGTTAATGGTGGTGCAATTGCGCATGGCCATCCATTAGGAGCTACAGGTGCAATATTAATAACAAAAGCTGTATATGAATTACACCGCACTGATGGTCAATATGCTTTAATTACGGCTTGTATTGGCGGGGGACAGGGAATCGCTACGATCATTGAACGGGCTTGAGAGCAAATCATAAATAATAGCGCAAAGATATTACAGAATTTTCAGAATTGCAAAGAGGGAGTTGAATGATGATTACAGAAACGATACCAATCCGTGAAGGTGAAGAATTGGAAGAACAGAAAATCATTCCCTTTATTAAGAAGCATTTAAAGGATATTCCAGATGATGCTCCTATTCAAATAAAACAATTTCGGGCTGGTCGTTCTAACTTGACTTATTTAATTCAAATTGGTAAATGGGAGGCTGTTTTACGTAGGCCACCAATCGGACCTGTTGCTCCAAAAGCACATGATATGGTAAGGGAATATACCATTTTAAAAGAAATTCATCAATATTTCCCGCAAGCACCAACTCCATATTTATTAGCTGATGAATCGGTGATTGGTCGACCATTTTTCTTAATGGAGCGAAAAAAAGGCATCGTATTGGATGAACAGATGCCAGAAAATATAACTCCAACAAAACAATTGGGTAGACAGCTATCTCAAAAAATGGTTGATACTCTTGTTCAACTACACAGCATTGATTATAAAAATACAAAGCTAGTAACCATGACAAAACCAGAAGGCTTTTTAGAAAGACAAGTATATGGTTGGATTAAACGTTACGAATTAGCAAAGACAGAAGACATACCTCAGGTGGAAAGAGTGAAGAAGTGGCTTACATCAAATATACCAAAACCGACGGAACCAACCATTATTCATTATGATTTTAAATTAAATAATATTATGTTTGATTATAAATTAAACGAAATTGTAGGTGTGTTTGACTGGGAGATGACAACAGTTGGTGATCCGCTT
>CADBNU010000234.1 GCA_902796085.1 Heyndrickxia coagulans | reverse complement strand
TATCATTTTGATAAAATGTTTGTGGGCTCAGATTGGCAGGGAACTCCACAGTGGGCAGAATTTGAAAGGGAGTTTAAGCCATTGGGTGTAGATATTGTATACTTGCAGCATACGGATGGAATCTCTAGTACAAAATTAACGGGTGTCATTAAAAATATGTTAGACGAACACCCAGTCAAATAATTTGCAGTATATCATTGTTGCGCTCTTATTATATGCGCAAATTTAGGAGAATATGATGGCGTTTCTTTTGACTCAATTGAAGAATCAATATGTAGCATTGAGAGGCTTCCATACAAATCGTCACTTGATTATTATCGAGTCAGATGATTGGGGAAGTATCCGTATGCCGTCGCATGATACTTTTGTAAGGCTTCAAAAATTAGGGGATCATCCTGAAAATGATGGCTTTCTGGCTAATGACTGTCTTGAGAGTGAATATGATTTGAACGAGCTGTTTAAGGCTTTACGGTCTGTAAAAGATAAAAAAGGACATCCTGCAGTTATAACGGCTAATTTCGCAATGGCTAATCCAGATTTTGATGAGATCGATATAGATTCGGGTTGTTATCGATGTGAGAACATCATTGACACTTATAACCGTTACTATCCTAAAAGTGATGTGTTTGGGTGTGTGAAGAGGGGAATTGCTCAAAAGGTTTTCTTACCACAGCTTCATTGCAGAGAACATTTAAATGTAAATCGCTGGATGAAGGACTTAAAGGAGAGAAAAAAGGATACTCTCATTGCGTTCGAAAATAAAATGATTGGAATAAATGAATCATTTTCAGAGGATAACATGTTTGGTTATATGGATGCATTTAACACTGTAGAGTCAACTAATGAAGAACTTGCCAAAATTGCGATTGAAGCGAGCAAAATGTTTACAGAAACCTTTGGGTTTGATAGCTCAACATTTGTTGCGTCCTGCTTTGTATGGAATCAATCTCTGGAAGAACAACTCGCAAAGCTTGGAATTATGGGAATTCAAAGCTCTCCCTGGCAGTACAATTCGATAGGAAAAAATGGAGACTATTGTTTAAAAAGACAGATTCATTATACTGGTGAGAAAAACAAATACGGACAGTGCTACACGGTTCGAAATTGTTCTTATGAGCCTGCGTATATCCAAAATCCAGATGAATGTGTTCGTCAATGCTTGAAGGAAATTGACAATTCATTTAGGTATAAAAAACCGGCTATCATTACAAGTCATCGGTTTAATTATATAAGTGAGATAAACTCTTTGAATGCAAGAAATAATCTTTTGGGCTTACAGAGGTTGCTTGATGAATCTGTTAAGAAATATCCGGACGTTGAGTTTATTACATCGCCAGAGCTTTTGCAGATAATGGAGAATGAATGAAGCATGGGTAAAAAAAATCGTCTGTTGACAAATATGATTAGTTATGCTGCCCTACAAATTGTCAACATGATGGTAGGACTATTTCTGCCAAGGTTATATCTAGCAGTATATGGATCCGAAATTAATGGTGTTGTATCGACGGTAAACAGTTTTATCTCTTACTTTTCGTATCTTGAAGCCGGTCTTGGATTGACGATGATTCATTCGCTATTTAGACCGCTAGCAAATAGGAACTATGTTGAACTAAATGGCTTGCTTGCTTATTCCCAAAAAAAATACAAAGAAATTAGTTATATCTATTTCGCACTAGTCTTAGGCGCATCTTTCTTATTTCCCATTGTTAATCCAACAATGGCATTAGGCAAAGTCGAGTTCTTTTTTTTGGTTCTGGTTATTGGCTTATATGGTGCGTTGGACTTCTATGGAATGGCAAAGTATCGTGTCCTATTGACTGCGGATCGAAAGGAATACGTCATTTCAAATGCGATGATTCTAGCTCAGGTGATTAGATTTGTTTTTGTTTGGATTCTTCTCCACCTTAACTTAAGTGTTGCAATAGTCAAAATTGTACCCATCTTAACACTCGCGCTACGTTCACTTATTCTGAATATTTATGTGCAAAAAAAGTACCCGCAAGTGGATTTCACTGTTTCACCATCTACCATTGTTGAGGAAAAAAATCAACAGTTCGATGCTTTGATTCTACAGGTGTCAATCAGTACAAGTGTTTCTTTACCAACAATTATCATTTCGCAATTTTTGGGATTCAAAGAAGCAAATGTATATGCAGTATATAATTTGGTTATAAATGCTATGATACAGATTATCTCTGCCCTTAGTTCCGGTGTATCACCTATGCTTGGACGGAGCATTGCACAGGGAAAGAACATAGGAAGGACATATGATGTCTACGATTACATTGTATCTTATGTCATCGCAGTTTTTTTCTCAACAACATCAATTATGCTACTTCCTTTTATACAGCTTTACACAAGTGTGGTAGATGATACACAGTATATATTTTTTTCCTATTCCATTTTGATTTCTGTATGGGCGGCGGTATATTCATATAGAATACCTGTTACCGCTGTTGTAAATGCCGCAGCCATTTATACAAAAAATAGAAAGTCTAACATAGTAAATCTGTTGCTTCAAATTGTGCTCGGAATTCTAGGGACAAAGTTATTTGGGATTCCGGGATTGCTTGTTGTGATGATTATCGCAGCTATTCAAAGAAACATTTCGCTATCTATTCATAATGATGAAGAGGTATTGCACTATGGAATAAAGAAAGGTCTGATTCGTCAAGCTTTAATTATGACAGTAATTGTGATGAGTTTCCTTTTTGCTGGAAAGTTTATTTATTTGAAAGGCTTGTCAGTATTTGGTTGGTGCGCATATGGAGTAACAGTATTTGTTACAGAGGTATTATTCTGCGGATTTATATGGTGTGTAATGGATATGGGAACTTTTAAACAGGTTAAAAAACTTTTAATTGAAAAACTAAAGCACTGATAAATAGTTTTCCGACAGCCATGCATCAGCATGGCTGTGCTACTCAAGTGTGCTACCTCTCCGTGGTGAGCAGCAGGCAACGGATAATTATCCGGCTAAAGGCACATTTCTATTCGTCAATTCACTCTTTGGATGAGATCGACAATGCAAAATACAGAAATCCCTTTGAACGTAAGCGTCTAATATATGGTGTTGTATCTTTTTGTGCTCTGATCTGTTAAGATCAATCCATCAATGAAAGGGGGATATGATCATGGATCAGAAGTCATCGCAGATTCGCCGTTCCCAATG
>CADBNU010000233.1 GCA_902796085.1 Heyndrickxia coagulans | reverse complement strand
GATGTTTGTATGAGTGGAAAATTAAAAAATGCAACACTTGAGGAAATTAAAAATTTTATAGAAGAAGAACTAAATAAAAATTCTGAACCAATTTCAGATGTTAAGGCAATTTACGAGTTTCATATAACAGGTGAGGAAGAAGATACATTTCAACTTCAATTACAAGGTGGACAAGCCAAAATTGTTCAAGGGGATAAAGAAGTAGCTGATTGTGTATTAACGATGTCGTTCAAAAGCTTTCAACAGTTTCTCATTGGAAAATTAAGTGGGACGGTAGCATTTATGACAGGGAAATTGAAATTAAAAGGAGATATTTCAAAAGCATTGAAATTAGAATCAATTTTGAAACAGTATAAGATCCAATAAAGAAAGTCGTGATAAGGCTAGGTCTAAAGCCTTATCACATTATAACATGTGATTTTTTTGTTATTCCCTTTGATTTATTCCAGTTTTTTAGTACGAATATGTTTCTTAATATCTTCTTCTAACCACTCAATTTCAAATCTCCAGCGATCTTTTGTATCTAGTAAAATCTCACGAACAATTGGTGAGAAAAGATGGGCGTTTTTTTCTAATTCATCATTTAATTGGCTAAGGGAATTTTGTAGTTCCTTCAAGACTTCTTTTTTTTGGTCGATAGTTATATAGTTGTAAAGCTTTCGCATACTTCACCCCCCTAAAATCTTAGTTTTCTCTTATAACGCCAACCTTACTTTGATTTTCAATGTGACCCTTATCGAAGGATTGGATCATATAATCGATTATAATGTTTCCATCATTATCAAAGGAAACCGATGTGGGATCTTCGTTTTTTAAGGGTACTTTCGTTGAGTTGAGATGATTTTTTTGAAATTCGTGGACATATAAAACATCTTCTGTATCGAGAAATACCATTTTATCATCATAAGCATCAAACCAACCACGTTTGCCATTAGCAATAATCGTATGGAATTCCTTTTTGTTTATATCAAGAAAACCGTAGTTTAATTCGTCCCAGTATTGTGTAACTCTACCTTCTTGTGGGTAGACTTTTCCACTGCTATTTATAGCGTAAATTTTTCCGTTGCTATATTTCGCATAAATGACAAATGGAGCTGGTGCTTCATACTTTTCCTTGTTTTTTGTCTCAAGATCATATAAATAAAAAAAGCCTTTACCATCTTCATGACTTGCCCAGACTAGTTTCCCATCTCCCATATGTACAGTAGGGTAACTTTCTGGATTATAATTAAAATTTGCCAATATTATTGTTTCACCCGTCAATAAATGATGCAAATGAACTTGTGCTTCTTTATTAGCTATATTCAAATAAATCCAAGCGATGTATTCCTTATAGAGTGTAGGGGATCGAAGTGCTTCATTTTTACCGCTTATTTCAGTAATTTTTTTCATTTCACCAGTTGAGCGATTCAAAGTCATGATTTTGCTTTTACCTGAACGACTGAAATCTTTCCACATTATCCAATCTTCATTTAATTGTGTATTTCCCATATCAGCCTGAGAAAAAGAGGATTTATATAAAACTTTATAGTCATTAGTTTCTAAATTATATTGAATAAACGTATCAATATCTAAATGTTTATTACGATCACCGTGAACATGAACGAACATTTGATTACCATCGACAACGGGATCATTATAGTTTTGAAATGGTAAATAATATACAGTTTCTTCATAATCAGGCTTATTGTCTTCTTTATTTTCATTGGCAATGATTGACCGAAAATGATTTTGTGGTTCGGGTAAGTGGGATAAGGTTTGTGATTGTTTATAAAATAATTGAGTAAGTGAAAGTCCAGCAATGAGTAAAATGAAACAAGAAGCTAACGCGATTGAAAGAACAGGGGCGGAAAAATGATGTCTTTTCTTTCTTTTAGTAACTATTGCATTTTCATAGATTTCTTGTTTTTTCTTAGACGATAGTGTGTCTTTTTTAAAGATTGTTTGATCCATAATTTCTTTTAAATGATTAAGTTGCTGATTCATGTTCATTAAAATGCCTCCTTTCGTATTTACTTTGTAAGATTTGTTTCGCACGTTTAAGACGGGTTCGTACCGTTTCTTGTTTCATACCTGTAATTTCTGCAATTTCTTTGATTTTTAATTGTTCGTAGTAATATAGAATAATTACTTCTCTATATTTGCTTGGTAGAGACAGAATAAATGTTATGAGAGCCTGTTTTTCATCATTAGCGACCACTTGATGTTCCGGTGTCCGATTTGTCGATAATAAAACGTCTTTTATGTAATCCGTTGGGAAAATATTT
>CADBNU010000232.1 GCA_902796085.1 Heyndrickxia coagulans | reverse complement strand
TATAACCCATGGAACTTAGAATATGTTCCTGGTGGTTCATCCGGTGGTTCCGCAGCTGCCGTTGCAGCCGGTGAAATTCCATTCGCATTAGGTTCCGACACAGGTGGTTCGATCCGTCAACCAGCGTCGTTTTGTGGTGTTGTTGGAATGAAACCAACCTATGGTCGTGTATCCCGCTATGGGTTAGTAGCTTTTGCATCTTCATTAGACCAAATTGGACCTATTACACGTAATGTGGAAGATAATGCATATATTTTACAAACAATTGCCGGTGTGGATCCTCATGATTCTACTTCAGCTAATGTTCCTGTTCCTAACTATGTAGAACAATTAACAGGTGATGTTAAAGGCTTGAAGATTGCTGTTCCAAAGGAATACTTAGGTGAAGGTATTCACGAGTCAGTAAGAAATGCAGTCCTTGAAGCATTAAAAGTTCTTGAAGGATTAGGTGCTACGTGGGATGAAGTGTCCCTACCAAATTCAAAATATGGGGTTGCTGCATATTACATTATTGCTTCATCTGAAGCATCCGCAAACCTTGCACGTTTTGACGGTATTCGTTATGGTTATCGAGCAAAAGATGCAAAAAATTTAATGGAATTGTATAAGAAATCACGTTCTGAAGGCTTCGGTGACGAAGTGAAACGTCGGATTATGATCGGAACGTTTGCCTTAAGCTCAGGTTATTATGATGCTTACTATAAAAAGGCTCAACAAATTCGTACATTAATTAAACAAGACTTTGAAAAAGTATTTGAAAACTATGATGTCGTAATTGGACCAACAAATCCAACGACGGCATTCAAGATTGGCGAAAAAATTGACGACCCAGTCACGATGTATGTTAACGATTTGTTAACAATTCCAGTCAACCTTGCTGGTCTTCCAGGTATTTCTGTACCATGTGGCTTTAATAATGGATTACCAATTGGCCTTCAAATCATTGGTAAACATTTCGATGAAGGTACAGTTTATCGAGTAGCCCATGCTTTTGAACAAGCGACAGATTTCCATAAACAAAAACCACAATTGTAAGGGGTGAAATAAATGAATTTTGAAGCGGTAATTGGACTTGAAGTACACGTAGAATTGAAAACAAAATCGAAGGTATTTTCACCATCCCCGAACCAATTCGGAGCAGAACCAAATACAAATACGAACGTCATTGATTTCGGTTATCCAGGTGTTTTACCTGTATTAAATAAAGAAGCAGTTAATTTTGCCATGAAAGCGGCAATGGCATTAAATATGGACATTGCGACAGAATCAAGTTTCGATCGAAAAAACTATTTTTATCCGGATAACCCGAAAGCGTATCAAATTACGCAAGATGCACAACCAATTGGTAGGAATGGTTGGATAGAAATTGAAGTGAACGGCAAGACTAAGCGAATTGGTATCAATCGTTTACATTTAGAAGAAGATGCCGGAAAACTAATTCATACAGAAGACGGGTCTTTAGTTGACTTAAACCGTCAAGGAACACCCTTAATTGAGATCGTATCAGAACCAGATATTCGTACACCAGAAGAAGCATACGCTTATTTAGAAAAATTAAAAGCTATTATCCAATACACAGGTGTTTCCGATGTTCGAATGGAAGAAGGATCTTTACGTTGTGACGCTAACGTTTCCCTTCGCCCAATCGGTCAAGAAAAGTTCGGTACGAAAACAGAATTGAAAAACTTAAACTCCTTTAATTTTGTTCGAAAAGGATTGGAGTATGAAATTAAACGACAAGAAAAAGTTCTGCTTGCTGGCGGTGTCATTAACCAAGAAACACGCCGTTATGATGAGGCAACTGGAGAAACGATTTTAATGCGTGTAAAAGAAGGATCGGATGATTATCGATACTTCCCGGAACCAGACCTTGTTGAACTTTACATTGATGATGAATGGAAAGAACGTGTTCGAGCATCGATTCCTGAACTTCCAGATGCACGGAAAAAACGATATATTGAAGAATTAGGTTTGCCAGAATATGATGCGAAAGTTTTAACGATGACAAAAGAAATGTCCGATTTCTTTGATGCAACTGTTGCGAATGGAGCTGATGCAAAACAAGCATCAAACTGGTTAATGGGTGAAGTGTCTGCTTACTTAAATGCTGAACAAAAAGAATTACATGAAATTGCTTTAACCCCAGAAAGCTTAGCAGGCATGATTAAGTTAATTGATAACGGTACACTATCTTCCAAAATGGCGAAGAAAGTGTTTAGTGAACTAATCAAAAAAGGCGGCGACCCAGAGAAAATTGTAAAAGAAAAAGGGTTAGTTCAGATTTCTGATGAGGCAACACTATTGAAACTGGTTACAGAAGCGTTAGATAATAACCCACAATCGATTGAAGACTATAAGAATGGTAAAGATCGTGCCATCGGTTTCCTTGTGGGACAGATTATGAAGAAAACGAAAGGACAAGCTAACCCACAATTACTAAATAAAATTTTACTGGAAGAAATTAAAAAACGTTAAATAGAAATAGTAGGCAATCTAAAGTGTTAGTACCTTTAGGTTGCCTTTTTTTATAAAAACAAAGCTAGTATATATTAAAATAGAATATAATATTATGAAATAGTTGGTTTGTTGTGAAAACAAACGTTCTGAAACAATATATGAGAAGGATCGTATTGAAAATAAAGGAGGCGAAACAATGCGAAGTGGCAATCCGAGTCTAACGATACTTTTAAATCTTATGCCGGAAGTGCTGATGCGAGTGATCAAATGACCATTCAAGGTACAGTCAATAAAACATTTATTTTACTTGTTTTTATAATCATTAGTGCAATTTTCACATGGACACAATATTTTGCGGGTCAAAATGTTTCACCTTATATTACTATAGGCGTGATCGGTAGTTTAATTGTCGCGTTAGTTACCATTTTTGTGAAAAGAATGGCACCAGTTTTATCTCCTATTTATGCAATGTTGGAGGGACTTGTCATCGGTGGAGTTTCCGCAATATACGAATCTCAATTTCAAGGCATCACTTTCATGGCTGTATCTTTAACATTTTCAATTCTTTTAGGTTTGTTGCTTATTTATAAAAGTGGTCTTATTAAAGTGACTCATAATTTCCGTTTAGGAGTAGCAGCAGCAACGTTAGGTGTTTTATTAACTTACTTATTAAATTTAATATTAGGTTTTTTCGGTATTCAAGTCCCTTTCATTCATGAAACGGGAACTTTAGGTATAATAGTTAGTATAGTCATAGTCTTTATCGCGGCCCTTAATCTTGTTTTAGATTTTGATTTTATTGAAAGAGGGGCTGAACTCGGCGCACCGAAATATATGGAATGGTATGGAGCCTTTGGTATAATGGTCACTTTAGTATGGTTGTATTTAGAAATTCTCCGACTATTGTACAAAGTACTTGCAAATCGTAATTAAGAGGTGATAAAAGATGCATTTAAATAGTTGGTTTGAAAAAGCAATGAGCTACAATGAATACGTTGATCAGATGACCCGAAATAAAGAAAAAATGCTCTCGATTTATGAACGATATCATTTGAAAGATAATCATGTCAAAAAACTTGGAGAATTACAGGAGAAAAATTTACGTGTCATTGCTCTTACAGAAGATTGGTGTGGTGATGCGATGGTTAACAACCCAATCTTAATGAAAATTGCTGAAACAGCTAACATTGAAGTTCGTTTTTTGTTGCGTGACCAAAACTTAGAATTAATGGATCAATATTTAACAAATGGGAAGTCCCGTTCAATTCCGATTTATATATTCATAGATAAAGATGGCAAAGAAGTTGCAGTGTGGGGACCGAGGGCACCAGAAGTTCAAGCATTTGTCGAGCGAGAAAGGGCTGCTTTACCAGATAAAGATGCGCCGGAATTTGCAGATAAGCAAAAAGAGATGTATAGAAAAATGTCAAAGCGGTTTTTAGAAGATGAAGAATTGTGGGAGAAGATTGCGGCTAGTATTGTTGAACGGATTTGTGACAATTAGTGAATAGAATTGTTTTTGTTTGCGTAAAGTTCCTTCAATAGATCTCGTTGAAGGAACTTTATTTTTATATTAAGTGGCTTTGAAGGGAAGTATAGATAAATAGTGATATGGTTTGATTGGTAGGTTGTCTCGAGGACAAGTGAGATTAAAAAAATGAATAAAATGTCTTTAATTAGAAGAAGTTCTTTAAATCTTATAGCATCTA
The DNA here is from genome assembly GCA_902796085.1 of Heyndrickxia coagulans. Classification (GTDB taxonomy): domain Bacteria; phylum Bacillota; class Bacilli; order Bacillales; family Caldibacillaceae; genus Pallidibacillus; species Pallidibacillus thermolactis. Next base: position 2,204 of record CADBNU010000232.1, on the reverse strand, counting down.
AAAGCACCTAATTTATCAACTCTCCACCAATTTGCTATACTAAAATGGAATAAAAGGAAAGGAATGATTTCTATGGAATATGTTACATTAAATAACGGCCTACGCATGCCAAAGCTTGGATTTGGTGTTTGGCAAGTACCTGATGAAGAGGCTACTCAAGCAGTAGAAAAAGCATTTGAAGTAGGTTACCGATTAATAGATACGGCAAAAGTATATGAAAATGAAAAAGGCGTTGGTAAAGCAATAGCCAATAGCCATATTCTGCGAGAAGAATTATTCATCACGACAAAACTATGGAATTCTGACCACGGTTATGACAAAGCATTGCGTGCATTTGAGGCGAGTTTAGACCGTTTAGGATTAGACTATGTTGATTTATACTTAATTCATTGGCCATGTCCAGATTTCGGTTTGTACATAGAAACGTATAAAGCATTAGAAAAATTGTATAAAGATGGTCGTGTCAAAGCAATTGGTGTTTCGAATTTTAACATCGAGCATTTAGAAAAAGTTCTAAATGAATGTGAAGTTGTTCCTGTTGTGAACCAAGTCGAATGCCATCCATATCTACAACAAAAAGAACTGAAAGAATTTTGTGCAAAACATAATATTTATATTGAAGCTTATAGTCCATTAATGAATGGTCGTGATGTGCTTGAAGATGATGTGATCAAAGGTATTGCTGAAAAACATGGTAAGACAGCGGCTCAAGTAATTTTACGTTGGCATTTGCAAGAAGGAACCATTGTCATTCCAAAATCTGTGACACCATCACGAATTGAAGAAAACTTTAATGTGTTTGATTTTGAATTAACTAAAGAAGATATGGAGAAAATCTCTACACTTGACCGTAACACAAGAATTAATAATGAACCGGCTGCTTATCATCGTATATAAGATAAGAAAAATTTACACAACAGTAAAAAGACTCGCTTATGATTAAACGAGTCTTTTTACATGTCCGACTATGAATTAGTTACTCTTACCTATCATTAAATTTTTATAGAAACGTATTTTACTTCAAGAAATTCTTCAATACCGTGATGCCCACCTTCTCGCCCTAATCCACTTTCCTTATATCCACCAAATGGTGCTTGCGCAACAGAAGGAAGACCATCATTAATACCGACAATCCCATATTCGAGTTGTTCTGATACTGTGATAGCTGTTTTTAAGTTTGTTGTAAATATATAAGCAGCGAGTCCATACGGAGTATTATTGGCTCGTTCAACTACATCTTGTATATCATCAAAAGTGATAACTGGAGCAACGGGACCAAATGTTTCTTCATTCATAATTCGCATGTCTTCTGTCACACTACTTAAAACAGTGGGTTCGACAAAATAACCACTTTCCAAATCTTCGATGCGACGACCACCGCATTCAATTGTTGCCCCTTTGCTTACAGCATCTTGGATATGTGATTCAACTTTTATGTAAGCTTGTTCATCAATTAATGGACCAATTTGGGTATCTGGTTCCAATCCAAATCCGACCGTTAACTTCTGCGCTTCCTTAGAGAATTTTGCAACAAATTCATCAACAATGGAAGAATGCACATATATTCGATTTGCACATACACAAGTTTGCCCATTATTTCTAAATTTCGATTGCATCACACCTTCGACTGCTGCATCAATGTCTGCATCTGGGAATACAATAAATGGTGCATGCCCACCTAATTCTAAAGAAACTTTTTTGACGGTGTCAGCTGCTCCGCGCATTAAAAGTTTTCCGACTTCCGTAGATCCGGTAAAGGTTATTTTACGAACACGTGCATCTTTTAACCATGCATTTCCAATTTCTTGGGCATCTCCGGTGACGATATTAATAACCCCTTTTGGAAAACCGGCTCGCTCTGCAGCTTCTGCTAATTTTAAAGCCGTTAATGGTGTTTGCTCTGCCGGTTTAATAACAACAGTACAGCCAGCTGCTAAAGCCGGTGCAACTTTTCGTGTGATCATTGCAGCGGGAAAGTTCCAAGGTGTAATTGCAGCAATGACACCAACGGGTTGTTTTAAAACAAGTAAACGTTTATCGACTGCTGATGCTGGTATGGTTTCCCCATAAATTCGTTTTGCTTCTTCAGCATACCATTGTATAAAACTTGCCGAGTAGGTTACTTCACCTAATGCTTCTTTTAACGGTTTTCCTTGTTCAAGTGTCAATGTCTCTGCAATTTCATCTTTACTATCTAAAATATT
>CADBNU010000231.1 GCA_902796085.1 Heyndrickxia coagulans | reverse complement strand
CTTATAGTAATATTCTCTTAAAAACTTTGCTCCTGCGGTGGTCACATCAAACGCGCCTCCTCGTCGCAATTTATCTGCGGCGAAAGCTCTAGCGACAGCCGCAAAGGGGGCGTCTTAAAATGACTTTTCAGACGCCCCCCTTTCAACCATTATTAGTCAAAATACAAATTCATATCATTTGCTTTCTGGGCAAGTCGTACTGCAGATGTAACAAATTCAGCATATGTGACAGGTCGTTTTGGTTCAAATAGGTTATTTTCTGCAGGAATTAATCCAAGAGAATTTGCTAACGATACATAGCCAATATAATGACTATTTACTAAATCTACATCTTTCACATTGCTTTTATATATTTCTGAATGCTTCGCAGCTTCTTCTAATCCTAATGCTCTAATGTACCAAACAGCTAATTGTTCTCTCGTAATGTTTGTATCTGGGTTAAAGCCTTTATTTTTCGGATCAAGAATGCCCATAGAAACAGCTTTTTCTACGATATGGAAATACGGATGATCTGGTCCAATATTTTCGTATGTTTGTTTTTTCATTTCTTCGCTATTGTAATAATAGTCTTCATAGAAGTAAGTTAAAGATTTAACTAAACCTTTTAATACTTCTCCTTTCGTAATTGGAGCATCCGCATTAAAGCTATCAATATCCCCTATTTCTAAATAGCCGTTCTCAATAAAGAAATTCAATTCTTTTTCCGCAGTTGGATGAGAAACCTTTTGCTCTTCACTTATTTCTGGATTTTGCAAATAGCTCGGAGTTTTCCATTCCCCACTTATCGCATCTAAATAACTATAAATATTTCCATTATAAATTGGCGAGTACACTAAAGCATAATGAGGATTTTCATCTGGTTGTATATAGCTAAGCTCCACATCTGTACTGTTCATTATAATATTTTTTGCTTCTTCTGCTGAAATTGCATTATTTATTGCCGGCCATTCACTGTTTTCATGATATCCGACATGTAAATTAATCAATTCACCAGTATCACTTATAGCTACATGTAATTCATCACCAATCACTGGAATTCCATTTACTATTCTTGGGAATGTAAAGAAATACAATCCATTATAATGTTCTAACCTTTGCTCGATTGGTTTTGAATAATGGTGAAGTTTTGATGGCGCATATTGTTTTAAATAGCCAATCGCTTTAGAAAGAGCTTGTTCCTCAGTTATTTTTCTTTGATTTTTTGGCTTTTCTCCAATCTGAGCTAATAAGTCAGATTTAATATCATAGTACTCGATTAAATCTCCAGTCTGTTTATCAAATGTAATGTTTGTCCCATATCCACCACGGTCATATTCATAGCTATACGAAACGTAAATAATTTCATTTCCATAATAGTTCTCTGTCTCTTCCACGCTATCAATCGTTAAACGTACTTTATTAGAATTAATCTTTAAAATTTGTTCTGCTAATTGTTTTGCTTGTTCAACAGTCATCCCTTTATATTTTGGTGAAAGGGGTTGATTCGTTAATTGGTCCACATTTTTGTTTTCTGGTGGATTAGATTGAAATTTATTTCCTACCAACCAATTTCCAGTTAAGGCATGAATTCCCTCTTTAATGGACGGCACATATACTAACTCTGCTTTTTGTTCTCCCGTATAGTAGTTGTAATCTAATTGATATCGTAATTGAACAGATAAATTGTCTTTTATTTTTTTTATTATTTCTTCTTTATTTATTACTTTATTTACATCATCAAATGTTGCTGATAAAAATTCACTGCGATATAAATGAGTTACTTCTCCATTCCCTAAAACTGATATTGAAATTCTTTGATCTGGAATTGTAATACCGTTTTCTGTACGTACAAATGAAAATGAATATTGAACTGGTTCAGTTAATAATTGTTTTGGTCCTGGATAATAATATACATCGTCTTCTTCAGAAAGTTTATATTTTTTGCCTGCTGTAAATTGTTCAATAAATTTTTTTGCAATTTCCTTTGCTTCATCTTTTGATACTTTCGCAGGGAACATAGCATCTTTTGTATCAATTGGATCTAAATATAAAGATTCAATCTCTAAGTTTTCCCCAGCAAAAGTAATATCACCATAAACGTATCGATTGCCGCTTATTTTTTTGTGGAAGCTTAAATTGTAACGAACGGTATTATCATTTGGATAGTGTCCACTTCTTAAATGGAAGTCAGATTCTGATAAAAAATCATATTTATTTGGGAAAACATCTTTAAACTTTTTTATTAATTCGCTTTTTGATACAGTAGTTTCAGTAGATGCAATAAGAATTTCCAATTGTTGAGGTTTTTCATATACGTCCAAAGGCGTTTCAGCTAAAGCTGGTGTTGCAAGTAATCCAACTGACAATGTAGCAGCAGTTGCAATCGTTCCTATTTTTTTAAATTTCACCAATAGTCCTCCTTTTTATTTACTAATTTTAATTTTAAGACATTTCTATATTGGTTTAAATAGGAAATTACCCCTGTATTTAACTCCAAAATTAATAGTTCTATAACAAAATTAGCATTTTTTAGTAATTTTAAATTTATTAATTTTACATATTGCTAATAATCCGTACTTTTATGTATTAGAAAAATATATTTGATATGTCATTCTGTGAACAAATTAATGCCCGGCTCGAGCTTACTGATGAAATAGTTTTCTATATCTCGAGACTCGGGCTAGTTTCCTAAATTTTGAGGATTCTTTTTTATAATCATGCAATTTGTGCAATTCACTATTAATGAAATCTCCATCAACCGTTTAATAATTGCATTGCTATTTCATCTTTTAACAATATTAAAATTGTCTTGAATTAACAACCAATTTTGAGGAAAAGCAAAGCTTAACTTCCAATAACTAATCCCCCGCAAATTCAACCTTTTCAATAAATTAAACTTCGCTTGAATCGACCTAGCATCTTCAAACCAAACTTCATGATTTTTACCCTCATCATCTACATAATAAAAATAAGGAGCTTGAGCTATTGGGTCAAATTGAATTTCTGCACTATGTTCACGGGCAAGAGCAATCGCTTGTTGAGGGCTTATAGCTCTTGCATATTGTCCTCCTTCAACATAAGGAAGGGTCCAATCATAACCATATAAATTTTGTCCCATCATAATTTTGCTTGGCGGTATCTCTGTTAAAGCATAGTTTAACACTTTCTCCACTTCACTAATTGGAGATACTGCCATTGGTGGTCCTCCTGAATAACCCCATTCATAGGTCATTAATACAACAAAGTCCACTATTTCCCCATGTGCACGATAATCATGAGCTTCATACCATTGACCAGTTTGTTCACGGGATAGTTTTGGAGCTAATGCACTGGAAATTAACAATCCTTCCTCATGAAGACGATCTGCTGCTTTCCTTAAAAAATTATTGTACGCTTCTCTTTGATCTGGAGGCAAAAATTCAAAGTCAAAATGAATGTCTGATACCGTCCCAATACGTTTTGCCTCATCAATAATGTTATCTAGAAGAACATCCTGCACTGCTGAGCTTTGCAATATATCCCTACCAAGTTCCCCACTAAACTGACCATTTTCTAAATTCGTCACAACAAGCATCAAAGAAGCCCCACTATTCTGAGCCACTTCAGGTATTCCCTGTATTGGCATTGGCACGAGACTACCATCTCTTCTTGCTTCATAACTGAATGGCGCTAAGTATGTGAGATAAGTTCCTACTTCACGGGCACTATTCAATAATTGTTCACTAACTGTATCCCCGGATGGTTCAATATAAATATTAACTTCTGCTCTCGTTTTCGTCCTCGGTGGAATATATATTCTTAGTCCTGGCAGCAATGGCTGATTGGGATTTAGTCCGTTAATTTGTGCAAGGGTGAGATAGTTCATTCCAAAACGCTGTGCAATGGTAAATAACGTATCCCCCGGCTGAACCCAGTAAAAACTTCCAACAATCGGAATCACAATTGCTTGCCCCACCACTAATTCATTTGGTAATTCAATTTGATTCGTTTGAATGATTGTTTGTGG
>CADBNU010000230.1 GCA_902796085.1 Heyndrickxia coagulans | reverse complement strand
GTGTGATGAAAACAGAAATTTGACGAGAGAAGCACAAAAAGTGTGTTCATCGGTGTGATGAAAGCAGAAAATTGACGAGAGGAGCACAAAAAGTGTGTTCATCGGTGTGATGAAAACAGAAATTTGACGAGAGAAGCACAAAAAGTGTGTTCATCGGCATAATGAAAACAGATAAAAGGCGGGAGAAGTGAAAAAAGTGCGTTCATCGGCATGATGAAAACAGAAATCTGACGAGAGAAGCGAAAAAAGTGTGTTCATCAGATTGAAAACAGAAACTTCCAGAGCAACTAGGAAAAAGTGTAGTAATCAAAGTCCAATGAGAAAAGTAATATACTTCTATACGTTGGCACAAATTCAGCAAAAGGAAAATCCCACACTCAATTGTGTGGGATTGATACAAACAAAGATTATTGTTTTTGACCGGTATAGACTAAAATGGCATCTCTTAAAAACTCTGCAGCACCTGGTTTTACTTTATCATAATAGGCTTTGAAACGTTCATCATCAACATACATTTGTGCTAAGCCAGCATGGGCTTCTTTACTGTATTCTTTCCAGTAAAATGTTAACCATTGTTTATGCAAATCAGCTGCCCTTTGCGCAATTTCACTTGCAGGATCTCCTGTTTCCATCGCCTTGGCTAATGTTTGATTCACATCTTCAGCTAGCTTCGTAACTTTTTCATAATCTTCTTGACTCATATTTAACACCTTTTGATTGGAGGCTTCTAGAGCTTCTTCACCCCATCTTTCTCGAACTTCATCACCATATTTTTTCTCATTTTCTTCAACTAATCTTTTCTTAAAACCTTCAAATTTTTCTTGATCACTCATTTGAATTCTCCCTTCTTCATGTTTAATGGTTTTCTTGACAATCTCAATTAATAAATCTATTTGTTTTCTTTTTGCAATTAATTGTTGCAAATGTTCTTTTAAAGCATTCTTCCGATTAAAGGACGGGTCGTGAATGATTTCCTTTATTGTTTCCAGTTGTAGACCAAGTTCACGATAGAACATAATTTGTTGTAAAAGATTTACTTCGTTTTGGCCATAAATGCGATACCCTGATGAATTAATACGAGCAGGTTTGAGAAGACCGATTTTGTCATAATAACGTAATGTACGAGTAGTTACTCCGGCTAAACGTGCTAATTTTTGAATGGTGTATTCCAGCTTGAACCACCTCCTTTAATCATTACAATACAGGTTGACGTAACGTTAAGGTCAATAGGTTTTTTTATTTTTTGATCACTTTTTTTTATATTGATCTATATTGTAAAAATCACAAAAAAAGCCGAGCATACGTGTATCAATGGTATGTCTCGGCTAATTAAGAATCACTACTTTTCATCTTGTTCAAGGTTTTGGTCATTGAGGGCTAACCAAAATCCTAATATCATCGATGCGAATAATACTAGAAATGGTGCAACAAATATGAAAAATGCCTTCAAGGTTTTTCCCTCCTTTTCAACTATTTCCCTGACACGTATTTTTTACTAAATAAAAATAGTCGGAGTAATAAATATAAGGAAGGAACTAATAAGCAAAAACCTAATATAAATGCAATAATTAAAGAAATGGCCATAGCCTCATTTGTAAATCCGTCATATATTGTTAAATGCGGGTAAAGTAGATATGGATAATGGCTGATTCCATATCCATAAAAGGCCAAGGCGAATTGAGCAACTAGAAGAAGGAAAGCTTCTCCATAATTTCGACGCTGCCAAAGAAGGTAAACAGTCATACACCAGAGAATAAATGAAATAGCGAACATCCACCATAAATTCATAATGTTATCGAAATGCTCTGGATTATGTCCCCTTAACTCAACAATGATTCCTGTAGCAGTAATGATTAACGGTAACGCCCAAATTAAGGCATATTTGCGCATTAAACGTGTTGCTTCTTTATCACCTGCTTTATTGGCATACCATGTTAAAAATACGGCAGAAATATAGAGAACTGCAGTGATACTTAACAACACAACAGACCAAGTCAATGGCTCAGTAAATAGGACCCAATAGTCTAAAATGGGTTTCCCATCCTTTATATAAATATAGCCGCCTTCTGAGATCGTCAATACAATAGAAAGGGATGCTGGTAAAAATAAACCCGATAAGCCATAGATAAATGCATATCCTTTATGACCGCGATTGCCATATGTTTCAAAGGCATAATAGGAACCTCGGATGGCAAGTAAAACAATCCCAATACTAACCGGTATTAGTAGCGTTGTTCCATAGTAAAAAGCCGTTTGAGGAAAAAAACCGACGATCCCGACAAAAAAGAAAACTAGGAAAACATTTGTCACTTCCCAAACAGGTGACAAATATCGCTGGATAATATTTGTTAAAATATGTTCTTTCTCGATAATTAAACTATAGGCATTAAAAAAGCTTGCACCAAAATCAATAGCTCCTACCATAATATAGCCGAATAAAAAGGCCATTAATACGGAAATACCAATAATTTCTAAGTTCATTTCAGCATACCACCTTTTTCGATTTCCCGATCAGCTAGTTCTTTTTCAATCGGATTTCGTTTAAACATTCTGATCATGACAATGATCGTACCTATCCCTAAAATTATGTACAGAATCGAGAAAAGCACTAACATTAAATCAACATTTGGGTTTGTCGTTGCTGCATCTGCTGTACGCATAATTCCCCGTAAAATCCATGGTTGTCGACCGACTTCTGCTAACCACCAACCAGCTTCTATCGCAATCATTGCTAAAGGACCACTTAAAACGGCAAACCACAAAAAGAGTTTCGAATGGACAAAAGACCAACCACGTTTTACACCAAACCAGTAAATGAGTGATAGAAGTAGTAATCCGATACCGATTGTCACCATTGTATCGAATAAATAATGGATATAGAGAGGTGGAATTTCATCAGGAGGAAATTGATCCAATCCTGTAACGACGGCAGATGGCCACCAATGAGCTAAAATACTTAGAGCAAATGGTATCTCAATGGCATATTTTACTTCATTATTTTCATCTAGAATGCCATACATAAGAAGAGGGGCTTCACTGGATGTTTCAAAATGCCATTCAGCAGCAGCAAGTTTCTCTGGTTGGTATTCAGCTAAATATTTACCAGAAAAATCCCCTATGATGGCTGTTGCGATTGAAAATACTAATCCGAGTTTCATCGTTAATAACAAAGCTTTCTTATGATAAACATGCTTAGAGCCTGTAGCTAAACGGAATGCTGCGATGGAAGCTAAGACGAAGGCTGAAGTCATATATGCCGTAACGACAACGTGAGCAACCTTTGTCGGCATTGCAGGATTAAACATTGCC
>CADBNU010000229.1 GCA_902796085.1 Heyndrickxia coagulans | reverse complement strand
GAAGGGTTGCAATATTTAACACAGTATTGCAATGAGGAAGGGATACCTTTATTACGAACGGAAGAACCGAGCTCGGAATTCATTGATAAATTAAATGGGTATTTAACAAATAAATTAGCTCCGGAAGTGACCATTCATGGAGTTTGTATGAATGTGTACGGCCTAGGTATTTTAATTCGAGGTTCATCCGGGATTGGAAAAAGTGAAACCGCCCATACTCTACTTGGCAAAGGACATCGTCTTATTGCTGATGATGTTGTCGTCTTGAAAAAAATTAATTCGAAAACGATTATCGGAACCCATAATGAAGTAAATAAGGAATTTCTTGCGTTAAGAAGTATCGGTTTATTAAATATTGTTCGTATGTTTGGTCGCAAGTCGTTCCAGGAGGAGACAAGAATTGCCCTTGATATTGAACTAATGAAGTGGGAAGAGAAAGAATTACATAATGATTTAATCCTTGAACCTAAATATACGGAATATTTAGGGGTAAAAGTTCCTCATGTTGAAATTCAAGTTCAACCAGGTCGAGATATAGCGGGGCTTATCGAAGCAGCAGCCAATAACTGGTATTTAACAAACCAAGGTTATAGTGCAGCGGACGAATTTTTTTCACGAATAGAAAAAAAGATGAATAACGCTTAAAGGTATAACAGTCATTTAGACCATAACATGTACATCGTATGGTAAAATGATAACAGTTAAAGGAGAGAGAACACGTTGTATGAATATATTATCGGAACGGTTGAATATGTCAGTCCACAATACATCGTTGTGGAAAATAACGGGATCGGTTATCAAATTTTTACACCAAATCCTTATCTTTTTACAATGGACGGGGAAATCCAAAAAGTTTATACGTATTTGCATGTACGGGAAGATGCACAAATTTTATACGGATTTAAGAATTTAGAAACAAAAGCGTTTTTTATCAAACTGATTAATGTTTCAGGGATCGGTCCAAAAGGGGCACTGGCTATTTTGGCTTCCGGTAAACCTAATACAATTGCCCATGCGATTGAAGAGGAAAATTATAAATTTTTAACGACATTTCCAGGTGTTGGTAAAAAAACAGCACAACAAATTATTTTAGATTTAAAGGGGAAATTACACGAGTTTCTGCATGACTTTCCTGAGAAGTCTGAGACAACTCAACATATAGAAAAAAATCGTGAGTTGGAAGAAGCCTTACTTGCTCTTGAGGCTCTCGGCTATTCGTCTAGAGAAATTAATCGGATAAAAAATGGACTGGCCAATGAAAAATTAACAACAAATGAATATATTAAATTAGCATTAAAAAAATTATCAAACAGTTAGGGGGGATTTTCATTGTCAGAACGAATAATATCTGATCATGCAGATTCAGAAGATTTATCGTTGGAACAGCATTTGCGCCCCCATTCATTTGATCAATATATCGGACAAGAACAAGTAAAGCACAATTTGCACATTTTTATTGAAGCGGCAAAAATGAGGAAGGAAACATTAGACCATGTTTTGTTATATGGACCGCCAGGCTTAGGGAAAACGACACTAGCACAAATTATTGCCAACGAAATGGGAGGGAGTCTTCGAATGACTTCAGGTCCTGCGATTGAACGACCTGGTGATTTAGCTGCCATATTAACGAGTGTTGAACCGGGAGATGTATTGTTTATAGATGAAATTCATCGACTTCCTCGTTCGATCGAAGAAATATTATATCCGGCAATGGAAGATTTTTGTCTTGATATTGTTGTCGGGAAAGGTGAAAGTGCTCGATCCATTCGCATTGATTTACCTCCTTTTACCCTAGTAGGTGCAACAACAAGAGCAGGTGCCTTATCTGCGCCATTACGAGATCGTTTTGGTGTTTTAAGTCGACTCGAATACTACACGGCAGATGAATTGAAAGAAATTATTTTACGTACTGCACAAGTATTGGAAACGGAAATAGATGATGAAGCAGCAAGCGAAATAGCCTTGCGATCTCGTGGAACACCTCGAATTGCCAATCGACTTCTCAAACGTGTTCGGGATTTTGCCCAAGTAAAAGGGGATGGTAGAATTACCGTAGAGCTTTCTACTGAAGCACTCGATTTAATGCAAGTTGATCAATTAGGATTAGACCATATCGATCATAAATTATTAAAGACGATCATTGAAAAATTTAACGGTGGACCCGTTGGGTTGGAGACGATAGCTGCTACGATTGGAGAAGAAGCCGGAACAATTGAGGATGTATATGAACCTTATTTATTGCAAATCGGCTTTTTGCAACGAACGCCTAGGGGACGTGTTGTCACACATGCGGTTTACAACCATTTTCAAATGGAGGTGCCAAAAAAGTGACAGGTTTTGGGAAATTGTTAATGGTGTTAGGTGGTATTATATTTGTCGTAGGTTTACTCATGCAATTTACGAAAATCGGAAAATTACCTGGTGATATTGTTATTGAAAAGGGAAATACAACCTTTTATTTTCCGATCGTAACTTGTATCGTATTAAGTATTGTTCTTTCGTTAATATTTTATATTGTAGGTAGATTTAAATAGAAGTTGGTGGATATATGAAATTAAAAGACTTTGACTTTACATTACCTGAAGAATTAATTGCACAAACCCCGCTTGAAGATCGTTCAAGTAGTCGCCTGATGGTGTTAGATAAAAATTCAGGAGAGATTGAGCATCGAAAATTTAAAGACATCGTTCATTATTTGAATGCTGGTGATTGCTTAGTATTAAATAATACGAAAGTAATGCCTGCTAGATTATTCGGCATAAAAGAAGAAACAGGTGCCCATGTTGAGATTCTTTTATTAAAACAATTAGAAGGAGATCAGTGGGAAACGTTAGTAAAACCAGCAAAAAGGGTGAAAGTTGGGACGGTTATTGATTTTGGTGAAGGAAAATTGAAGGCGAAATGTATCGACACATTAGAACATGGTGGGCGAATCTTTCAATTTTCCTATGACGGCATTTTTTATGAGATTTTAGACGAGCTAGGTGAAATGCCGTTACCACCGTATATTCATGAACAATTAGATAATCCAGACCGTTATCAGACTGTGTTTGCCAAGGAGATTGGTTCGGCTGCAGCACCAACAGCAGGTCTGCATTTTACAGAAGAGTTATTGGATGAAATTCGTGCAAAAGGTGTAAAAACTGTGTTTGTAACGTTGCATGTGGGACTCGGTACTTTTCGTCCTGTCAGCAGTGAAAATATAGAGGAACATGAAATGCATGCCGAGTTTTACCATATGTCTGAAGAGACCGCTGAACAATTAAATGAAGTTCGTAAAAACGGCGGCAGAATTATCTCGGTAGGAACTACTTCCACCCGAACCCTAGAAACGATTGCCAATCGTCATAATGGTAGATTTGTTGGTGAAAGCGGTTGGACGGATATATTTATATATCCCGGATACCAATGGCGAGCAATTGATGGATTAATCACGAATTTTCATTTACCTAAATCTTCTCTCGTTATGCTCGTGAGTGCTTTAGCGGGCAGAGAAAATATATTACGTGCCTATCACATTGCTGTAAAAGAACGTTATCGTTTCTTTAGCTTTGGTGATGCAATGTTTATTCGTTAATTGTTTTAAAAATGTTGCATCAATGTCAAGAATAAGAGATAATGAGTTGGTGTCTATAATTTTTTATTATTTGTGTAAAAAAGATTAAAGTTATACAGCTGAAAGGGGTAGCAAAATTTGGCTGCTATTCGTTATGAATTAATCAAAAAGGACAAGCAAACCGGTGCAAGATTAGGCATTTTACATACGCCCCATGGCTCATATGAAACACCGATGTTCATGCCTGTGGGAACCCTTGCGACAGTGAAAACGATGTCGCCTGAGGAACTGAAAGAATTAGGTGCCGGTGTAATTTTAAGTAATACATACCATTTATGGCTCCGTCCGGGACATGAAATTGTTCGGGAAGCTGGTGGCCTTCATAAATTTATGAACTGGGATCAAGCAATCTTAACGGATTCTGGCGGATTTCAAGTGTTTAGCTTGAGTCAATTTCGTAAAATTGAAGAAGAGGGAGTTCACTTCCGTAACCATTTGAGTGGTGAGAAACTCTTTTTATCACCTGAAAAAGCGACAGAAATCCAAAACGCACTCGGTGCAGATATTATGATGGCTTTCGATGAGTGTCCTCCTTTCGATGCGGATTATAATTATATGAAACAATCCGTTGAGCGAACTTCTCGTTGGGCAGAACGATGCTTAAAGGCCCATTCTAGATCGCATGATCAAGCCTTATTTGGTATTGTTCAAGGCGGTGGAAATGAAGATTTACGAAAACAGAGTGCGAGGGACTTGATATCACTTGATTTTCCGGGTTATGCGGTTGGAGGACTTTCGGTTGGTGAACCGAAAGAAGAAATGAATCGGGTATTAGAATTTACGACCCCTTTACTTCCTGAAAATAAACCTCGTTATTTAATGGGAGTCGGCTCTCCAGATTCACTTATCGACGGTGCCATCCGTGGAATTGATATGTTTGATTGTGTGTTACCTACTCGTATTGCAAGAAATGGTACTTGCATGACATCTTCGGGTCGCTTAGTTGTAAAAAATGCAAAGTATGCACGAGACTTCAGGCCGATAGATGAACATTGTGATTGCTATACATGCCGGAATTATAGCCGTGCATACATCCGACATTTGATTCATACAAATGAAATTTTCGGATTTCGACTTTGTACTTATCATAATCTCCATTTTTTGATAAAATTGATGGAGCAAGTACGTCAAGCGATTCGTGAAGACCGCTTGCAAGATTTCCGTGATGAATTTTTTGAACAATACGGGTTTAATAAACCGAATGCAAAAAACTTTTAATTTTAAGGGGGTGAAATAAGTGAGTCAATCAGCATACAGTATTATTATGCTTATTGTCATGTTTGCGATTTTCTATTTCCTATTAATTCGTCCGCAACAAAAACAACAGAAAAAAATCCGCCAAATGCAAGCAAGTCTTGAAAAAGGAGACAAAGTTGTAACAATTGGTGGTTTACACGGCTATATCGATGCGCTTGATGAAGGAACTGTTGTCATTAAGTGCGGTGATGGAAGTCGTCTTACATATGAACGTGGTGCTATTCGCGACGTTATAGAAAAAGCAAACGAAAATTAATCCTAAAAAAGGAGGCTATCGAAAACGGTAGCCTCCTTTTTTTATCTTTACAACAACTATTTCCTTGATTAGTGTTCTATGATTCCCTTGTCGGACTACTAAACATATTCACTCCCAAAATACCGCCCATAACTGCTGTTAACGTGAAACACATATAGTAGATCCATTGCTGAGTGGTGAAAATAGTATCATATCCTAAATATTGGAAAAGAAAATTAATGACCGTATAGAGTAGCCCTGTTAACCCTCCTAAAAGCCATCCTTTTTCTTTCGCTCGTCCGCCAGCAACAAGTCCGCCCATAAATAAGGCAATAAAAGATATGATTGTAATAATTAAACTTAACTGATCTTCTTGGGCAGAAGTAAACTTCAAAATTAGTGAAAAAATGAAACTAAAAAGGGCTGCAACGACGTAAATGACCCCCAAACCAATTAATACAGAACTTGTTATTTTACTCGTATTCATTTTCTCTCCCCCTAAACCCACTCATATCATCATCCATTCATTTTATATATGAGAGCATTGCTACTCGATTATCTTGCTTCAGTACAAGCATATTCACGAGTCGGCTTGTTTAGAATAGAAAAATTTAAAAAGATATAATATTTCATCATTTTGAACATCACTTTATTTTCTAAATATAAAATTCTTAAGAGCATAAAAACTAGAATTCAAGGCAAAATATGGGGTGATAGGAGGAGATTTTGTTGAACATGTATTTAACGATTCTCATTCGAACGTTTATTTTATATATTGTGATCACGATTGTATTTCGTTTAATGGGAAAGAGGGAAATCGGTGAACTAGGGATTGTAGACTTGGTTGTTTCGGTTTTAATTGCTGAAATGGCTGCATTAGCATTAGAAAAAAATGAAGAACCATTATTAAAATATATACTTCCCATCATGCTTCTTGTCATCATCCAAATTCTATTTTCATTTATATCCTTAAAAAGCCGTAAGTTCCGAAAACTTGTTGATGGGGAGCCCTCAATGATTATAAAAAAGGGGAAAATTGATGAAAGAGAAATGAAAAAACAACGATATAATTTTGATGACTTGTTAATGCAACTTCGAGAAAAAGATATTCGTAATATTAAAGATGTTGAATATGCAATTTTGGAACCATCAGGGAAATTATCAGTCTTTAAATATGAAAAAGACAAAGGGGTTACGATTCCATTAATTTTAGAAGGAAAAATCCAAGAAGAGAAGTTAAGCGAATTAAATTTGCCGAAAGAATGGCTTTTAACGGAACTTGCTAAAAAAGGGATTATCGATATAAAAACCATTTCTTTTTGTAGTTACCAGAATGGTGAGTTATATATTGACTTCTTCGATGAAAAAAATGAAGATTAAGGGCTGTCCAATGTCAGCCCCTATTTTTATCTTTTGTGAGGGAAAATGAATGATATTGCTTTATTTATATCTTTTATATTGACAACTTTTAATAGTAAAGATAGCATTATAAAAATAATGGCCATGACTAAAGCTGTTAGAAAAACAGCCATTAAGATGGAAGTTTGTTCTGTAAAGTTTGCGTAAATATAGGTACCGGCAATCCCTGTTATAATTGTGACGAGTAAAATTTTGAAGTAATAAGTTGCGTAAAAAGTTAGAGGAATGACTTTTAATATGGTTGCATAATGCAGTAACGTAACGAGCACAAAACCAACAATAATTCCAATCGCTACACCATTAATACCAAAGGCCGGATTTGAAGCAAGTGTGAACATGATGATTAGTTTAACAACAGCACCAATTAAACTATTGATCATTGCAGCACTTGCTAAATCTAAAGCTTGTAAGACTGCTTGTAGCGGTGATTGTATGTAACTTAATATAATAAATGGTGCAATGATTTTAATAAATATGACACCGCTTGTTGAGTTGTACAGGATCGTCATGAACGGCTCTGCTAAAATATATAAAATTACGATTGGTAGTGCACCGGTTATGACACAAAATTTTAAAGCTTGTTGGATCCGTTTTTCAGCTGATGCAAAATTTTTTACTGAAACGGCTTCTGATATGGCTGGAACAAGGGCTGTACTTAAGGCAAAAGTAATAAAAGACGGTAAAAATAATAGAGGTAAAGCAAGTCCTGTTAAAGCGCCATATTGTTTTGTTGCCATAACTGCTGATAAACCGGAAAGTGCTAAAGCTTGTGTGACAACAATTGGTTCTAAGAACCAAGATAACGATCCAATCATACGACTCCCGGTTGTAGGAATGGCAATGGTCATTAATTCTTTAAAAATTGGACGGGTACTTGTTAAACTTTTAAAAAAGTTCTTTCTTAGAGGGAAGGCTTTCCTTAGTTTGAACATGGTGATTAAATAAATAAATGAAGCAAGTTCACCGATAATGGTTGCAACCATTACAGCCGCTGCTGCAAATTCAATTCCATAAGGTAAGGCGATTCTTGTTAAGATAGCGATAAATATGATTCGAATGAACTGTTCTATTAATTGGGAGTAGGCTGAAGGCTTCATGTTTTGTTTACCTTGGAAATAACCTCGTATGATTGAACTTACCGCAATAATTGGAATCACCGGTGCTATAGCAATAATTGGATAGACAATTCGTTCATCCGTAAAGATCGTTTTTGCAAGAATGGGTGCTCCAAATAATAATAATGGTGTAAAAATAATGGACAAGGTTAAAGTGGTAACAAGCGATACGACTAAAATCTTCTTTATTTTTCTTGAATCCCCTAATGCTTCGGCTTCAGCCACCCGCTTCGAAATGGCTACAGGTAAACCCATTTGTGTAAGGGTTACGACTAAAATAAACGTCGGATAGGCCATCATATATAACCCTACACCTTCTTCTCCAATAAAACGGGCAATTAATATTCGATTAATAAAGCCTAAAATTCTCGTGATTAATCCAGCAAATAAAAGGATTAACGTTCCTTTCAAAAATTTTGACATTTATTTCCCAGCCTTCTCAAATCCGTATTTTTCCTTTACAATGATATATATGCGAATAGTAGGACAAACCATGACTAAATTTGTAAGAATTTACAGACTTGTTTTTCTTGCTTGGACAAGCGCGTTATAATGAAAATTAGTTATCGTTTCATTGGATTTTTTTATATTAAAGGAGGATTATGAAGGTAATGGAGCACCCTTATACAAAATTTCGGCCAGAGCTGGAGATTGTCTTGCAATCCAAAGTTGATGAATTTGCAATATACGAGTATACCGAATTAACAACGGATCGCTTATGGGAATTTTTGATCATGAAAAAATGGGTAAAACCAAAGGAAAATATTCATTTATATGAGCTTGTAAGTGACATTCTTTCTTTAAGAGTGAGCGATATTATGACCTTTCAAACGGTAGAGCATTTAAAAGGACCAGATTGGTTTTCAGAAGAAGGGATGAATGACTTACAAGCATTATTAAACCCTAAAAAAAATTGACAGTGAAAACATACTGTTTCATAATGAATTTATTCGATTTACTTAAGCTATTAAATAAAAGGACTACTTCATTTCGTTGCTTTTATAAACTAAATGAGTTCTCTCTTATTTCTAGGTCTTGTTTATAAGAAAGACAACATAAGTAAGCTTGAATTTATATTTTATCTTTTCATCTCAGGGTGTTCTCTTTTAAGGAGGATTTTTAATGGTAAAAAAGAATCGAATTCTATCTTTTGTTCTAATCATATTCGCATTTGCTGCATTAATTGGATTGACAATTAAAGATATCGTTAGTGATGTAAAACTGGGTTTGGATTTACAAGGTGGTTTTGAGGTTCTGTATGAAGTCAGTCCATTAAATGAAGGCGATCAAATCAATAGTAACACGTTAGCAAGTACAGCTGATGCACTAGATCGACGAATTAATGCACTTGGTGTCAGTGAACCAAGGATTGAAATAGAAGAAGGAAATCGCATCCGTGTGCAACTGGCTGGAGTGGAAGATCAACAACAAGCAAGAAAAATGTTATCGACAACGGCAGAACTTACATTTCGAGATGCCAATGATAAAGAATTATTAAATGGGTCTGACCTTGTCGAAGGCGGTGCAAAACAAGCTTTTGACCAAACAAACAGACCGATTGTCACTCTTCAATTAAAGGATGCCGACAAATTTGCCAAAGCAACGAAACATGTCCTTCAACAATCAAACAATGTGATGGTCATTTGGTTAGACTTTAATGAAAATGAAGATTCTTTTGCTAAAGAAATTACTAAGGAAAACCCCAAATATATTTCTGCACCGGCGGTAACGGAGGTTATTCGCAGTACAGAAGTTCAAATCACAGGGGACTTTACGGTTGAAGAGGCACAAAACTTAGCAAATCTCTTAAATGCAGGTTCTTTACCGGTGAAACTTACAGAAATATATTCAACCTCTGTCGGTGCCCAATTTGGTGTTGATGCATTACAAAAAACGGTTTTCGCTGGTATTATCGGTATTGCCGCTATTTTCCTATTCATGCTTTTCTACTACCGATTACCAGGTTTAGTAGCCGTCATTGCACTAACAGTATACATATGGTTAATTTTATT
>CADBNU010000228.1 GCA_902796085.1 Heyndrickxia coagulans | reverse complement strand
CGGGCTCTTTTTTCAAATTAGAAGTATAGATGAAATCATAGTCTTTCGGTACTTGGATAAATTCAATTTCGTCAAGGAGCGGCCGTTCCTGAAAATGTTCTTTAAAAGCAATTAATTTTGTTTTCACCTCACTATTTTCAGCAACATAAAAAGGACCTGTTCCAACTAATCCATGATCCGTTTCTTTATAAATGCTGGCAATGATTGTTCCCAACAGCTGAAGGGTATAGCTGCAACCATCTGGTGTATCAATATCGATGACAAGCGGTGTTACGGCACGAATTCGTTCAACCGGTTGCCAAAGGTTCGCATATTGAGGTTGCTTTCTCATGTTCTCTAAACATTGGACAACATCATTCGCCGTTAAAATAGATCCGTCATGAAATTTCACATCTTTTTTTAAATAAAGTCTAAGCCTTGTTGGCGTCATATTCCAACTATGGGCAATTTCCGGTTCCACTCCTCCTCTTTCATCGATGGCCACTAACCGGTTATAGACCGTTGCCACCAAATTTGCCAGGTGTACATGGACAGCTTCCAACGGGTGAAGAGAATGAAATGGATATTTGCGGGGAATGATGAGTTGATCGATTTCATAGACAGTTTGTTTGAATCCGAACTTTGATTGAAAATGGTTTAGTAACCTTGTTTTTCGCTCCTGAGACCAATCCATCAATAAATATTTGCTACTTTTTTCAATCGGCTCCTCTTCAATCATTGTAGTTAACTCTTGTTCATAAACTTCTTCAACATTTTTCAACCATGTTAATTTCGATACATTCCCGCGACCACGTCCTGATGTAAATGAAAGCCAACCTTCCCTTTCCCATGTTTTTATATAGCGAGCCGTTTGTTTTGGACTTAAATGTAAAATTTGTGCCATATCCTCTACTCGAACCGGCCCTGATTCAACAGATTTCCATAGTGTAAATAAATACTCATTCATTTTGTTCCCACCTAAAAGTAGACAAAAATATTTAATATTGTCTATTTATTTTTATATATGTCTATTTTAATATACTAAACATAAGGGGGTCTTCCAAATGAAATGGCACGAATATCCGCAAAATATTAAAGTCCGATTAATTACCTCATTTCTTAATCGAACCGTTTCCTCATCCGTAATGCCCTTTATGGCCTTATTTTTTGCCCAAGAAAAAGGAAAAATTTGGGCCGGTTCATTTTTAATTGTGACCGTTTTTATTAGTTTCATTGTGAACTTGATTGGGGGATATATTTCTGATCGTTTTCCGCGTAAAAAGGTATTACTGATTACTTCTTCTTTAAGTGCGATGACGTTCCTTTTGATGACGTTGAGTTTACTCCCAAGTGACCGGTTGATTGGGTTGTTTGCAGTTAGTTATATTATTTTTATTGTTGTGTCACGGCTCGGGAGTCCGGCAATGGAGGCAATCATAATTGATTCAACAACACCCGAGAATCGAAAATCAGTGTATGTGATTGATTATTGGCTAGTCAATTTATCTCTGGCGATTGGGACGGCTCTTGGCGGCATGTTTTATGTAAATCATCAAATCGAATTGTTTGCCGTTCTCACTTTTACATCATCTTGTTTGCCTGTTGCCTATTGGTTGTGGCTTCAAGATGTTTCTGTAAAGCAATTAAAAAAGCAGCATAATAATGTTATTCTTGATGTATTAAGCAATTACAAAGTTGCCATTAAGGATGCTCCTTTTGTCAAAGTGGTAGTCGGATCAATGTTCATTTTTGCTGCAGAATTTTCGATGAGCAGTTATATTGGTGTCCGGTTAGCAAATGAATTTGAGCCGATTGATTTTGGCGGTTTTACGGTTGACGGGGTTCGCATGTTGAGTATTCTCAATATCGAAAATACATTGCTGGTTGTGTTTTTGACATTTTTTATAAATCGAATGGTTAATCATTTCAGCAAGCAAAAAGGTTTATTGGTTGGACTTTTGCTTTATGGGATTGGCTATGTGACGGTCACTTCGGCAAACATTTGGTATCTGTTAGTCTTATTTAATTTTATTGCAACAGTTGGCGAACTGATTTACTCACCAATTCGAAAGACCGAGCAATCGAACATGATTCCGGATGATAAACGCGGGTCATACTCCGCTTTTTCAAATGTCTCTTTTAGTGGGGCTGATTTAATCGCCCGTTCAACCATTATTATTGGAGCATTCTTGGTTCCGTCGATGATGTCGGTTTATATCGGTGTGATTATCATGATGGGAATTTTGCTGATGTATACGGGATTGTTTGCCGGAAAACCTGTACTGCAAAAAGTACCAGCTGTGAACAAGAACACAAAGGGTTAAAGATAAATGAATTCATTTTTTCTTTTTAAAGAAAACTCAGGCGTCCGAGCCTTTAGGCGAGAGCAGAGCCGTTAGTTCACCGAAAAAATATAAAATTTTTTCGGCTGCGATGTATTTCCTTGTGCGCTTATACTTAATTCTTAAACTCAAGTTCAACCTTAGCGATAGTAAAACCCCCGATGTATAGGGATTTTTGTTAAATTGTTCTACACTACATCGGGGATTTCTAGTT
>CADBNU010000227.1 GCA_902796085.1 Heyndrickxia coagulans | reverse complement strand
TTGGATCCGATAAAAAATGTATACACCTTCATTGACTTCATATTTTTCTATTATTTCGGTAAACTATCATAATTGTGCCAAAAAAGTTACAAGAAAAAATTCATTATTCTATCCAATGTACATACATTTCTTTGGTGGCATCAGCTCATTTATCCACGGCTAAAAATAAGGGAATATATATCTTTAAATGGTTCTTTCTACCTAAATTTCAAAACGGTAAAGAAGTATTGAAAGTTATATCGTTACAATTTCTTGTGAATATTGTGCCAACATTTACCAGTGTAAATTTCATGCTGTCTAGTCTATTATTCTTAAAATTTTTTAAAAAAATAAATTGACATGAACACTGTTATCCTTTACTATTAATTCCAGCATAAATAAAGTCTATCTCCATCTTATTAATAACCGCTGAGACGAGGGGTCAATGATGCGGTGGCAAACCAGTTTTGTTCATATGAACAAACAAATATGGGTGCCCAACCTGAGCGCAAAGCTTTGAAAAGTTTTGCGAACAATAAGAGGATAAGCAGCTGATATTAATCGAAGCTTTCCTTAGGTTGTTGGGGAGAGCTTTTTTTGTGCCATAAATATAAAATTGGAAGGAATGGTTAATGTTGGCAGAAAAAATTTTGTTTACGTCTGAGTCTGTTTCAGAAGGACATCCTGATAAAATCGCAGATCAGATCTCAGATGCAGTATTGGATGCTGCATTAGAACAGGATCCGTATGCAAGGGTGGCCTGTGAAGTCTTTACAACAACAAATACAGTAATCGTAGGAGGAGAAATTTCTACGACTGCTGATTTAGATATTGAAAAGATAGCACGTGAAACTCTATTAGAAATAGGATATACAGATGATAGATTTGGAATTGATGGTCGTACTTGTGATATTCAGGTACTTGTTCATACTCAATCTCCAGATATTGCAATGGGGGTTGATCGTTCAAGCGATACCATGGCCATTGGGGCAGGAGACCAAGGAATTATGTTTGGATATGCAACGGATGAAACTCCGTCTTTAATGCCGCTTGCGCTTGAACTAGCCCATACACTAGTGAAGAAAGCATCCCAATTACGTAAAAGTGGAGAATTTAAATGGGCACGTCCAGACATGAAATCGCAAGTTACGATTGACTACACGATTCAAGATCAACCGAAGATTGACACCATATTAATGTCCGTTCAACATGATGAGGATTTTGATGAAGATGTATTCAAAACCTTTGTTATCGAAAATATCATTAAACAAACAGCACGAGAATTTAACTTAAATGATTCATTCCGAATTTTGATTAATCCGACAGGGCGTTTTGTTGTTGGTGGTCCGCATGGAGATACTGGTTTAACTGGGCGAAAAATTATAGTTGATACGTATGGCGGTGCAGCAAAACACGGTGGTGGAGCTTTCTCTGGAAAAGATTGTACAAAAGTTGACCGTTCAGCAGCCTATGCTGCTCGATATGTTGCTAAAAATATTGTGGCAGCAGGTCTAGCTAGGAAATGTGAAATTCAGCTTTCTTATGCGATAGGAGTTAGTGAGCCGATTAGTATTTCAGTTGATACATTTGGAACAGGAACCGTTCCACATGAACAATTACTAAAAGCAATTCGCGAAGTTTTTGATCTAACACCAGCTGGTATTATAACAATGCTTGATTTAAGAAGACCACAATTTAAACAAGTAGCCGCATATGGTCATTTTGGAAGAGAAGAATTGGATGTGGCCTGGGAAAAAACAGATAAAGTAAATGAACTACGGGAAGCAGTAGCTCAGTTTGAACTAAATGGGGTTGGCCAATAATGAACGAGGTAAAGGAGTTTTCCACGCAGAGAACATCGCACATTAGTCAAGAGCAAATGCCATTATTTAATGCACTCGTTAATTATGCCAATAGTGATGTGGTCCCATTCGACGTTCCCGGACATAAAATGGGCGCAATGATGAATCCATTGAAGAAGGCATTAGGGGAAATGGCGTTAAGAATGGATGTTAATTCGATGAAAGAACTAGATTTACTCAGTCATCCAAAATCCGTTATTAAGGAAGCCCAAGAATTAGCTGCTGAAGCTTTTGGTGCAGACCATGCGTACTTCTTAGTGAATGGAACAACGGTAGGAATACAAGCTATGATTATGGCAGTCTGTAAGCCAAATGAGAAGATCATCGTGCCTAGAAATGGTCATAAATCCGTCATGGATGGGATTATTTTGAGTGGGGCCAATCCGGTATTTATTCAGCCAGAAGTAGATTATCATTTTGGTATTTCCCATGGGGTATCGGTTGAAAATGTGGATAACGCAATTAAGGCGCATCCAGATGCAAAAGCACTTTTAATAACATATCCTACTTATTTTGGAACGATGACTGATTTAACAAAAATTTGTACAATCGCCCATGAACACGATATAACCGTTATTGTCGATAGTGCACATGGCGCACATTTGAATTTTGTTGAAATGGTTGACCCGATTTCGGCTGGCGCTGATGCTGTAACCATTAGTATGCATAAAACTGGGGGCTCTTTAACCCAGAGTTCATTATTATTGTTAAAAAAGAATCGGATAAAACCAGAAAAAATTCAAAAACTGTTAAGTATGCTTCAATCCACAAGTGCGAACTATCTATTAATGAGTTCATTAGATGTAGCAAGAAGAGAACTGGTTCTATATGGAAAAGAACGATATCATCGCTTAAAGCCAATTGTTGAAAAGGCGATACGTGAAATTGAGTCGGAAACCCATTTTGAAATATTAAAGGATGAGTATGTTTCGAAACATTTTCACCAAACCCATGATTGGACAAAATTGGTTATTCGAGTGAATGGGATCGGTTTAACAGGTTTTGATGTTTACACATTATTAAAGAAAAAATATGGGATACAAATGGAACTAGCAGAAGGATATGTTGTCATGGCAGTCATCACAAGCTCTGATACGGAATATTCGATTGGAAAACTCGTTTCTGCCTTGAAAGATATTGATAATAACTATGGGGAAAAAATGGTCGTTATGTCTCCACATGTCACTACTGATCAAGTTAATGAGTTGATTTTGAGTCCAAGAGAAGCCTTTTATTGTGAACATGAGCAGCTTGCAATCGATGACTCGATTGGTAGAGTCAGTGCAGATACATTAATGATCTATCCACCAGGAATCCCACTTGTAATTCCAGGAGAATTAATATCGCAAGAGGTAGTGAAACAGTATCATTATTACAGACAATTAGTCGGTGATGTTTTAACAGAAGCAAAAGAAAAAAATTATATTACAGTAGTAAAGGAGAAGATATAGATGGGGTTAGCATTATCGACATTAGGAAGACATGTATTAGTTGAGTTTTACGGTTGTCCAAGTGAAATTATTGAGAATAATAAATTAATCGAAAAAGTTATGAATGAAGCTGCAGATTACGCAGGAGCAACAATTGTAGAATCGGTATTTCATCATTTTAATCCGTATGGTGTATCAGGTGCAGTTATTATTGCCGAGTCACACTTAACCATCCATACTTGGCCAGAATATGGGTATGCTTCTGTTGATATTTATACTTGTGGAGATTCAGTCAGTCCATGGAAGGCGGCAGAATATTTAAGTGAAAAATTAAAAGCAAACAGGACTGAATCATTTGAAGTACCTCGAGGAATGGTCGATAAAATTAAACAATTTGCTGAACGTGATATTAAAGAAGTCACAGTTAAATAAGTTGAGGAGAGGGAGTTTAATTATGAATTGGTATACTGAACAATGGAGTAACGATTGTAAGTTTTCGATTAAATATAATAAAGTTTTGCATAGCGAAAAAAGTGCCTATCAACAAATTGATTTTTACCAAGGCGATGAGTTTGGAACCTTCTTTACCTTAGATGGATTGATGATGGTGAACGAAAAGGACGAATTTATTTATCACGATATGATTGTCCATCCAGCCTTTGCAACAAATCCGTCAATTAAAAAAGTATTAATTATTGGCGGTGGTGATGGTGGAACTGCCCGTGAAGTACTTCGTTACAAGACAGTAGAAGAAGTTGTTATGGTAGAAATCGACGAACGTGTTTTCCGTTTATGTCAAAAGTATTTACCAATAACAGCAAAAGGAGTGGAAGAGGATAGCCGAATGCAGCTTCGTTTTGAGGATGGATTGGCATATGTGAAAAATGCTCCAGATGAATCTTTTGATTTAATTATAGTGGATTCGACTGACCCAATATCTGTCGGCGAAGGATTGTTTACAACCGCTTTCTATCAAGAATGTTATCGAGTTCTGAATAAAGACGGTATTTTAATTAACCAGCATGAATCGCCATATTTTGCAGAAGATGCGTCACATATGAGAAGAGCCCATAAAAAAATTAAAAGTATCTTCCCTATTGCGAAAGTGTATCAATATCATATGCCAACTTATCCTTCTGGGCATTGGCTTTTTGGTTTTGCTTCTAAAACCTATGATCCTATTAAAGATATTCAAGCAGAAGAATGGGAAAAATTTGGTTTGAAAACGAAATATTATAATACTGATTTACACGTAGGATCATTTTGCTTGCCAACGTATGTGAAGGAGGAACTGGAGCGAGATGAATAAACCATTAAATGTGAGCACTTTTATTGGCTGTGAAGAGACGTATGAAAAAGCAGATGTCGTATTGTTTGGTGTCCCATTTGATGGTACAACCAGTTTCAGACCAGGAACCCGTTTTGCAATGCAAGCCATTCGAACAGACTCATACGGATTAGAGACTTACTCTCCATACTTAGATAGAGACTTGGAAGAAGTATCAGTCTTTGATGGAGGAGATTTGGAATTACCTTTTGGTAATACGAAAAAGGTTCTCAATCAAATTCTGGAATATAGTCGAGAGGTTGTTAAAGACGGGAAGAAATTTTTAATGGTCGGTGGCGAGCATTTAGTGAGTCTACCTACTATTCAAGCAGTCTATGAAAAATATCCAAATTTACACGTGATTCATATTGATGCCCATACTGACCTTCGTGACGAGTATTTAGGAGAAGAGCTTTCTCATGCGTCGGTTATTCGTCGTTGTCATGATTTTCTTGGAGATGGACGCATTTTCCAATTCGGTATCCGTTCCGGTATGAAATCGGAATTTGAATGGGCAAAAAAACATACGTATTTGGAACGTTTTTCGCTTGATACATTAAAGGAGCAAATTGAAAAACTAAAAAATGTCCCTGTATATGTAACGATGGATTTAGATGTTCTTGATCCTGGAGTTTTTCCTGGAACAGGCACTCCTGAACCAGGCGGTATTACGTATCGGGAACTATTGGATGCAATCATGCATTTACAACAATTACAACATATGGTAGCAGCGGATATTGTAGAACTTTCTCCTCATTATGATCCATCTGGTGCTTCTACGGCTATTGCATGCAAAACAGTAAGGGAAATGTTACTAACGCTTGCAAAATAAATAATGGTCATCTTAGCAGAAGTTAACTCTTTCGTTAGAGTTCTTCTGCTTTTTCTATAGGTTATTTAAATTGTTAGTGGCAAATATTAAACTGAAAATAATATATATTTGGTTATTCAATATACATTTATGGCAAAATTGAATGGGAAGGAAATATGAGCAATGTGTTTTACAAAAGAATTTTTGAAGAATTAATTATAGCGCGGGCTTTCCATATTTAAAATAGAAGTGAGGGACATTAATGGTATATTTATTAGTTGGCATAGCAGGAGCATTAGGTGCGATGGTTAGGTATATCATTGGCTTAGTATTGTTTACCAATGCCATGTTCCCAATGGCAACTCTAATCATAAACCTTATCGGAAGTTATTTGTTAGCATGGTTTACGACCAATCTGTTCCAAAGAATTGAAGTTTCTCCTGAGTTAAAAACTGCTATTGGAACTGGTTTTGTTGGTTCCTTTACAACATTTTCAACATTAAGTGTTGAAACAATAAATTTATTTAGAAATGGATTGATCTATATGGGGATTCTTTATATTCTTTTCAGTTTATTTGGAGGGCTCTTGATGTGTCGATTAGGTTATAAACATAGTGTAAAGGAGAAAATGTTATGATGGGCGTCCAAATTTTATTAATTGGGATTGGAGGATTTTTGGGGGCAATCGCCCGTTTTTTGATCAGTCAAATAAAATATCATAAACGCCCCAACTTTCCGATCGGTACATTTACTGTGAACGTAACAGGTGCTTTTTTATTAGGAATCATTACAAGTATAAAAGCTGATATGTTGATTACGCTTTTGATAGGAACAGGTTTTTTAGGTGCTTTTACTACCTTTTCAACAATGAAATTAGAAATGCTACAGTTATATTTTAAGAATAACAAAAGGCATTTCCTATTTTATATCCTATTAACTTATGGCGGCGGACTCGTATTAGCATATCTCGGGTTCTTAATTGGTACTATGTATTTAGTTTGATTTTAGCCCAAATCAGGTCTAAGCTGCTGTCCAATAACTCATAAAAAGTGGATTTTGAAGGGAGCGTTGGCGGCGACTTCAGTGGGAACACTAAAAGTTTATGCCGAAAAGCGTCAGCGTCAGGCATACGAGTCGAAGCTTTGCAAACATGTATGCATGCTTAAGGTGGCTGGGGCTATGCCACTGGATGTTGCCGATCCATTTTTCCAAAATCAGACTTTCTGGACAGCCCCAGCGGTGGCCAATTACTTCAACGTTACCTTTTTATTGGTTAGATCGGTTGAAGGGATGACATGTAAATGATGATGATGTGTTATCCATTGTTTTCCATTGAAAAATCTCGAATTTTCAATCTACGCTTTTTTCTTTGTTGTGCATTTTCATATAGTTGTTTTTCTTCCTCGGTTTCTGGGATAATTCCGCAAACCGGAATTGGGCGTCCTTCCTCATTCACAGCGACCATAGTAAGGATAGCAGTGGTTGTTGTCGTTCTTTCACCTGTTCCTAAATGTTGACATTCTACTTTTACGTACACTTCCATCGACGTTCTACCTGTAGAAATAACGATGCCTTCTAAAATTAGAATATCTCCTACTTTAGCAGATGATAAGAAATTTACAGTGTCTATTGAAGCTGTCACTACTGCAGTTCCGCTATGCCTCATCGCTGTAATAGCAGCAATTTCATCAATATAGGCTAAGACTGTCCCTCCAAAAATTGTTCCTAAATGATTAGTATCGGGTGGCAAGACAAGCTTTGTTTGAATTGTTTTTGAAAAACTAGTAGGTAATGTTTTCTCCATAATATATCCCCTTTTCTGAAAAAGTTATCGAGATTCACTTCGGGAATATAAAGTTGGGAGAATATATGAAAAATAAAAAACCCATTAAGATGGATGGGTTTCATAACGTGGTTATGATTAAAAATGAAAGAATCCCCTCGTTATATCTTCCCAACTCCCGAAGAAGATAATACGTATAATAATGGCAGGTCTCCTGACTTATGCTTCCTCCTACTCTAATTCCTTCCCATCCGAAGACAGTGGATCCATTATTTCGTCAGCAATTACAGTTGCGGGTACAGTTCTGGATTTTCACCAGATTCCCTATTAAGTCTTAATAGACACCATTATTATTGGCGATGATCTATATT
>CADBNU010000226.1 GCA_902796085.1 Heyndrickxia coagulans | reverse complement strand
TACTGGAGATGGAAGTTCTACAACAGATTTGTCGTTTTGAATTTCAACTAGAACATCATCTTCTTTAACTTCGTCACCTGGTTTTACGAACCATTTTACGATTTCGCCTTCAGTGATCCCTTCACCGATATCGTGTAATTTAAATTCGAATGCCACGAATATCCCTCCTAGTGGTAGTTTTCATGTTGAACGTATTTTTATGCAAAAAAAGATGGGACGAAATAGATTCGATCAATTTCGTCCATCATTATATTTTAAATTAGAAAGTTAAAACTTTTTTCGCAGTATCAATAACGTCTTTGTAATTTGGAAGCCATACTGATTCTGCTTGTGCAAATGGATAAACTGTATCAGGTGCTGTTACACGTAAAACAGGAGCTTCCAAACTTAGAATTGCGCGTTCGTTAATTTCTGCTATAACGTTCGCTGCAATACCTGCTTGACGTTGTGCTTCTTGAACAACAATTGCACGGTTTGTTTTCTCAACAGATTTAACAATTGTTTCAATATCTAATGGATGCACAGTTCTTAAGTCGATAACTTCTGCAGAGTAACCTTCTTTTTCTAATTCTTCTGCAGCTTTTAATGATTCATGTACCATAGCACCATAAGTAATGATCGATATATCTTTACCTTCACGTTTCACGTCAGCTTTTCCAAGTTCAATTGTGTATTCACCCTCTGGCACTTCTTGACGGAATGAACGGTAAAGTTTCATGTGCTCTAAGAAAATGACTGGATCATTATCACGGATCGCGGAAATTAATAATCCTTTTGCATCATATGGTGTAGATGGAATAACAACTTTAAGACCTGGTGTTTGAGCCATCAACCCTTCTAAACTGTCCGCGTGCATTTCTGGTGTAGCAACACCACCACCGAATGGTGAGCGGACAACAATTGGCATATCAAATTTTCCACCAGTACGGAAATGATAACGAGCCATTTGACCAGCAATGGAATCCATTACTTCATATACGAAACCAAAGAATTGAATTTCTGGAATTGGACGGAATCCTTGAGTCGCTAAACCTATTGCAAGACCACCGATACCAGATTCTGCTAAAGGAGTGTCAAATACGCGATCTTCGCCAAATTCAGCTTGAAGACCTTCTGTCGCACGGAATACACCGCCATTTTTACCAACGTCTTCCCCGAAGATTAATACTTTTTCATCGCGTTTAAGTTCAACGCGCATTGCATCAGTAATTGCTTGAATCATGGTCATTTGAGCCATAGCTTACTTCGACTCCTTTTCTTTATAAATTTCTAGCTGTTCTTGTAAATTCGTATCTAGATTTTTACTCATAATGGAGATGAGATCAGATACTTTTTGTTTTGGAGCAGCGTCTGCTTGTTTGATTGCTTCTTTAATTTCTTCTTTTGCTTGCTCAATAACTTGTTCTTCCATTTCTTGGTTCCATAGGCCTTTGCCTTCTAGATATTTACGGAAGCGAATTAATGGGTCTTTTCTTTCCCATTCAGTGTCTTCTTCTTTTGTGCGGTAACGAGTTGGATCATCACCACTTAATGTATGTGGACCATAACGATAAGTTAATGTTTCAATTAATGTTGGACCTTCTCCAGCTACTGCACGTTCACGAGCTTGTTTAACTGCAGCATAAACAGCAAGTGGGTCCATACCGTCTACTTGAATTCCAGGAATTCCAGCAGCAACTGCTTTTTGAGCTAATGTACGTGCTGCAGATTGAACTGAAACTGGCGTAGAAATCGCAAAACGGTTGTTTTGTACAATAAAGATCGCTGGTACTTTGTAAGCTCCTGCAAAGTTAATACCTTCGTAGAAGTCACCTTGAGAAGTACCACCATCACCTGTGTATGTAATAGCAACCGTGTTACCACCATTTTTCTTAATTCCTAAAGCCACACCAGCAGTTTGGATATATTGAGCACCAATAATAATTTGTGGTGGATAAATGTTTAGTCCGTCTGGTATATTCATTCCTTGATAGTGCCCACGAGACCATAGGAATGCTTGATGTAATGGTAAACCATGCCAAATAAGCTGTGGAATATCACGGTAACCAGGTAAAATATAGTCATCTTTTTCCAAAGCAAATTGTGAAGCGATTTGGGAAGCTTCTTGACCAGCTGTTGGAGCATAGAAACCTAAGCGTCCTTGACGGTTCAATGCTGTGCTTCGTTGGTCTAGTATACGAGTGTATACCATGCGACGCATTAATTCTTGTAGTTGTTCATCAGTTAAATCAGGCATTGCATCAGCGTTAACTACTTCGCCCTCTTCATTTAATATTTGAAGCGTCTGAAACTGTTTATCAACGGTTTCTAATTGTTTCTTAACATCAAGCTGTGCATTTTTTGCTTTTGATGCCATTTGTCTCTTCCTTTCTATAACAATTTTTATAATACCGGGTAACATATAGAAGTGTGTTCCTCTATAAAATGTTTCCCATTTATTCACTAAAATATCGACAAAATAAATGGAAGTTATCGTTATTGTATAAAAACCCTGTATTAATAAAAAATTAAGATTGGATTAATACAACCTTCAACATCCAAAATACAGTGTACACCATATATACCCAATACGTCAAACACTTTATATTATAACTTTGAAAAGCTTTTTAAATATTATATTTGATGATGCAATGTTCGCGATCGCGAAACTGTTTCAACGTATCACTAGTATCTGTATCAATCATTATTTACCATTCATAAACGGATTGATATTATTATATTAAGAAAACGTTTTCTAAAGTAATAGTATGTATATTTTAAGTTTAATTTCAATGTTTTTTTGGGATTTGTAACAAATGTATCGCTTATTTTAACTTTTCTACAAAAAGTAAATCGTAAGTTTTATCTTTCACACAAAAAAGAAAAGACTCCCTTAAAAAATAGGCAGCCTCTTAAATATCAATTTAATCCCGATTCTTTATAAAACTTAATTTTTAAATCATTATATTGTTGAGTCAGGTCATTAAACCTTTCATTTAAACTATACACTTCTTCATACACTTTATTAATTTTATCGACCTTATCTTTCAGTTCTTCTAAAGATACATTTTCATCCTTTAACATATGGTACAATTCTTGATCCTGTTTTATCCCAAGACTGTATTGTTCATACAATTTTGCATGGGATTCATACCGATCTTTCATTACAACATATAATTCACTCGCTAATTTTTTCAACCCTTCTTCATCGATGTTATTCATTTTTTCTTTTATTTTTTCAAATTCTTTCTCTGCCTTAACAATACTTTCTCTTTCTAAATCAATCAGTTCTTGTCTTTGCTCGGATAAAGCGATCGCATCATCACTTAACTTTTGAATTTCTTCAATCTCTTTTAATCCAAGGTTTAATATTTTTTCATATATTGCTTTTTCTTCTTCTTCCAGTTGAACTAACGGTTCTTGTTGCTTTTCAAATCCCTTTTCCAATTGAACAACAGCTTCTAATGTTTCATAAATTTTCTCTTCTTCTGGCTGACTACAGCCTGACAAGAATAATATCGTCATTATACTTAATAGTCCGATTATAAATACTCTCTTTTTCTTCAACCAAATAACCTCTCTTCCTCTTTTGTTTAATATACTGTATTTTATAATTATTCCGCAATATTTCCGCCGTCCTCTATTAAAAAACTGGAATCTATCATTTGGTTTTATCGTATTCCTCTTTTATTTTTTCTATGACTTTTTTTCAAGATAGTTTTACAAAATCACTCTTTTTGGCGCTTTTATATATACTTATATTAAAAATGAGTCCTTTTTTGAGGGTGATCTTTGTGATCACAATGAACGACATTATTCGCGATGGGCATCCTTGTTTAAGGAAAGTTGCTGATTTATATATATTATTGGAGTTTGTAAAAAAAGAAATAGCGAATAATATGGTCTAAGACCAGGGATTGGCCATACTGCCTCGTAAATCAACGTTACAAAAACGAATGATCGCTGTACATGTAAGAGATAAAAACGGAAAATGGTTTAGTTGTGCACTAGTCATTCTCTATAAAAAGCTTATTTACTAAAAGGAAAAGGTTGTTTATCCATCGATGAACCACACCCAGGATTTGTACCACGCTATGCCAAGGTGTCAATAAAAGGGGGCGATATTGATGGAAATGAAATGAAAGTTCGTGCTAAAGGTTTACCGCTATCTGTTTCCATCATGAAATTGATCTTTACGGCATTTTATTTTATGATCACATCGATAAAGAAAATCCGTTTAAACCAATCGAAAATGCAATTCCAAAATATTTTTTACAAGAAAAAGGAATGCTAAACTCGCATTCTCTTTTCCATCCTCATTGCATATCTTCAAATTTGCTTTCATGATTCCAATTTAACCCATGAAATATAATGGATTTTTCACATATAATATAGATAGATATAATAAAGTTTCGAATTTCTACAAACCTCTACAAACATTCGGAAGGAGTGGACCACGATGTTAAAAAAGCTTAGAAAAAAGCTTTTAAATCGGTGGAAAGAACTGCTTCGTAAAAAAATGATTGCTTAATTCGCTTTTTGTATCCAAATTGTGACTTGCCTTTTTTAAAAGGCAAGTTTATTATCTTTATAATCAAAGATTCACTTAAGTAGAAATACTAAAGTTAAGCGAAATTTACTCCGTATTTTCACAAAATGGAAATAAAAACTTTCTTCTGTTATCCATTTTATGATAATCTGTAATTAAGTATATGGGTCCGGTAAAGAAGAATCTTAAAAAATAAGGAATTTGGCAAAATGTGTTGTTAGAATAAAGAAACTAATGAACATCATTACTGTTGAATTAGTAAGGAGAGAGATTAGAGCATGATTTTTAAAGTGTATTACCAAGAAAACAAGGAACAAGTACCAGTACGAGAACGAACAAAATCGCTTTATATAGAAGCAGAATCTAAAACAGAAGTGTACGAAAAACTAGAAAAAACCCCATATCTTATCGAATATATTCAACCGTTAACAGAGGTTGATTTACAATTTGAAAAACAAAGCGAAAATTTTAAATTAGCGGAGATTTAGTATGAAACCTATAGTAAAAAATGACCAAACGGCCGTATTTGCCCTCGGGGGGTTAGGGGAAATCGGTAAAAATACGTATGCTGTACAATATCAAGATGAAATTATTATTATCGATGCTGGTGTCAAGTTCCCTGAAGATGAATTATTAGGTATAGATTATGTTATTCCTGATTATTCTTATTTAGTTAAGAATCAGGAAAAAATTAAGGGCTTATTCATTACCCATGGTCACGAAGATCATATTGGTGGTATTCCATATTTATTAAAAGAAATCAATGTACCTATTTACGCAGGCAAGTTAGCCATTGGCTTAATTAAAAATAAATTAGAAGAACACGGCTTACTTCGTACAACTAAATTTATTGAAATATGCGAAGATGACGTTATTAAATTCAGAAAAACATCAGTAAGTTTCTTTAGGACAACACACAGTATTCCAGATTCCTATGGTATCGTTGTAAAAACACCGCCAGGAAATATTGTTCACACAGGTGATTTTAAATTTGATTTTACCCCTGTAGGTGAACCGGCCAACTTAGCAAAAATGGCGGAAATTGGTAAAGAAGGTGTGCTTTGTTTACTTTCTGATAGTACGAACAGTGAAATACCTGAATTTACAATGTCTGAGCGAAAAGTCGGCGAAACGATTAACGATATTTTTAGAAAAGCGGATGGGCGAATTATATTTGCAACGTTTGCTTCAAATATATATCGCCTACAACAAGTGTCACAAGCTGCTATTGAACACGGCAAAAAAATTGCCGTATTTGGGAGAAGTATGGAAGCAGCCATTGAAATTGGACAAGAGTTAGGCTATATTAACGCTCCAAAAGACTTGTTTGTCGATAGTCAACAAATTAACCGATTGCCGGCCAATCAAGTCGTCATCCTTTGTACAGGAACACAAGGTGAACCGATGGCGGCCCTTTCTCGTATCGCAAACGGAACACATCGACAAATATCGATTATTCCAGGTGATACAGTTGTCCTATCATCCTCACCAATTCCTGGCAATACAACAAGTGTTAACCGAACAATCAATCAATTATATCGTGCGGGAGCAAATGTCATCACAAGTCAATTAAATGATATTCACACATCAGGACACGGTGGTCAAGAAGAACAAAAGCTTATGATTCGTCTTATTAACCCGAAATTCTTTGTCCCAATTCACGGTGAATATCGTATGCAAATTACCCATGCACGAACTGCAATGGACTGTGGTGTACCTGAAGAAAATTGTTTTATTATGGATAATGGTGACGTATTAGCTCTAACTAGTGAAACAGCAGAAGTTACCGGAAAAGTTCCTTCTGGTTCGGTTTATATTGACGGAAGCGGTATTGGAGATATCGGAAATATCGTACTTCGTGATCGGAGAATTTTATCCGAAGAAGGTCTTGTCATCGTAGTTGTAAGCATTAATATGAAAGACTTTAAAATTGCAGCCGGACCCGACATTATCTCTAGAGGATTTGTTTATATGCGTGAATCTGGTGATTTAATTAGTGAAGCTCAAAATTTAATTCATAAGCATTTAGAAAAAATAATGGAGCGAAAAACGAGCCAATGGTCAGAAATTAAAAATGAAATTTCTGATACCTTAGGACCATTCTTATACGAAAGAACGAAACGTAGACCAATGATTTTACCAATCATTATGGAAGTATAATTCATTTCTTTACAGATCCATATTCAAAAAGGGGTACTAAACACTGAACATCAGCTGTTTATCGTACCCCTTTTTTCATTCAATCTTCCTCTTGTAACATTTTCCTTTCAAATCGTGTAATATCTTGATTCGATCCGATAACAACTAAAATATCCCCTTCTAAAATCACTTCTGAAGCTTGAGGAGATACAATCATATCATGGTTCCGCCGAATGGCAACAATGTTTAATCCATACCGTGCTCGTACATCTAATTCAATTATTGTTTTTCCTGCAAAGGATTGATTAACAGCAATCTCAACTAAGCTGTGCTTATCGGATAACTCTAAATAATCAAGTACATTAGATGAGACTAGATTATGGGCAAGTCTCCTCCCCATGTCACGTTCAGGATGCACAATTTGATCAGCGCCGATTTTCTTTAATACTTTTTCATGATGTTCATTTAGTGCCTTCGCTGTTACTTTTTTTACACCGATTTCTTTTAAAATTAACGTCGTTAAAATACTAGATTGGATATCATCACCAATGGCAACAATGACATGGTCAAAATTGCGAATACCTAAATTTTTTAATACTGATTCATCCGTTGTATCGGCAACAACGGCCTCTGTTACTATTTCAGAGTAATCATTTACAACCTCTTCCTTTTTATCAATCGCTAAAACGCTCATCCCGAGATTGGTAAGTTCTCGACAAATACTACCACCAAATCTCCCC
Organism: Heyndrickxia coagulans; assembly: GCA_902796085.1. GTDB lineage: Bacteria > Bacillota > Bacilli > Bacillales > Caldibacillaceae > Pallidibacillus > Pallidibacillus thermolactis. The sequence continues at coordinate 3,956 of CADBNU010000226.1, read as the reverse complement.
AAACCAATGACGACAAATTCCTTTCTTTTCACAACAATTCCTCCATCAACGATGAAATAATCAATAGTTTGTTTTATCCAAGTTTACCATCATGAATTCATTTTATAAAAAATAGTCCATTCCATAACGAATGGACTTGTTAACCAATATCTAACATTTTAAATTGGGCCGTTGTCAGCTTAAAATACTCGCCTTTTTTAGCCATTAATTCATCATGGGTTCCTTGTTCTATGATTTTACCATGATCCAATACGTAGATGCAATCCGAATCACGAATCGTTGATAATCGGTGGGCAATCACAATCGATGTTCTTCCTTTCAATAATTTTCTTAATGCTCTTTGAATGTTAACTTCGGACTCTGTATCAATACTAGCAGTAGCTTCATCTAATATTAAAATTTTTGGATCTGCAAGCAGGGCTCTCGCAAAAGAGATTAATTGTCTTTCACCTACGGATAATATATTCCCCCTCTCCTCTACTTCCGTTTCATAACCGTTTGGCAATTTTTGAATGAAACTATGTGCGCCTATCGCTTCAGCAGCTGCTCGTACCTCCGCATCGGTGGCATCGGGCTTACCAAAACGAATATTTTCCATTATCGTACCTGAAAAAATAAACGTCTCTTGTAAAACGATTGAAATGGAACTGCGTAAACTCTTTAATGAAACATCACGAACATCGTGACCATCAATTAAAACTGCACCACTAGTCACATCATAAAACCGACTAATTAAATTTGCGATTGTTGTTTTACCTGATCCGGTATGACCAACTAATGCGATTGTTTGTCCCGGTTGGATATTCAGATTAATCCCATTCAAAGCAGTACGTTTATCATCATAGGAAAAGTAAACATCTTTAAACTGGATATGGCCGTTAATATGTTTTAACACAATCGGATTTTTCTTTTCAGCAACAAGCGGTGTTTCATCTAGATATTCGAAAATCCGTTCTGAAGAAGCCATTGCCATTAAGAGTTGATTGTATAATTGTCCGAGTCGGGAAATAGGCTCCCAAAACATCCCTAAATAAAAAGCAAAGGAAGCGAAAATACCGATGCCAATTTCACCGGATTGAATTAAAATCGCCCCAAACCCAATTAATACGATCGTGCCTACAGCATTCGTCAGTTCAACAAAGGGACGAAACATCGAATTTTTCTTTATTGCATATCGGAATTTTTCTAATGTATCCGTATTAATACCATCGAAAAACGCCATATTCTCCTGCTCTTGTGTAAAGGACTGCGTAACACGGATCCCTTGCAGTGATTCATTTAAATGGGAATTTAGTTTTGATTGAATGATTCTCACACCTTGCCAAGATCTGCGAATATTTCTCCTCAATTTCGTTGTGATAAAAAACATTAACGGTAAAATAATCATCACGGCCAGCGTTAATATAGGGCTTAATGAGAATAAAATCACGATGATCCCAAAAAGCATAATCAAATCCATTAATATATTGATAACCCCGTTCGTAAATAAATCTTGCAATGAACCCGTATCATTCATAATACGGACAAGTATGGAACCTGCAGATCGTTGGTCGAAAAAATTGTTGGATAAACTTTGTACATGGGTAAATAAATGTTTCCGAATATCATAGATGACATTTTGCCCGAGTTGATTTGTCCAACGAATCCGATAATAATTAGCTAAATAGGAAATTAAATAAAGTACACCGACTATGATAATCAATTGAACTAGTAAATCGGCATCTTTATAATAGATAGCTTTTTCTAAAATCAAGTATCCAATAATCAGAGGGATTGCTAAACGAATCGCTGTATTAATTAAAACAACAATGATGGATTTCGGTAATAAATTTTTTGAATACGGTTTTAAATATTGTAAAAGCCTCAACAATTGTTGCCAATTAAAAGGTTTTTCAATGGCTGTCTCTTGTGAATAACGGAAGCGATTCATCACATTGGGATTGATATGTTTACGGTGGGACATACTTTTCATTATTTATTCACCGCCTGTTGTAAGATCTTAACTTGATCTTGATATTGTATATTGTAAATCCGTTCATAAGGTCCTCCATTTTTTATTAATTCATCATGGACCCCTCTTTCAACAATCTTTCCTTCTTCAAACACTAAAATTTGGTCCGCGTGTTTTATGGAAGAAATACGGTGGGCAATAATAAAAGTTGTTCTGTCTTTCATTACTGCTTGCATCGCCTGTTGTATGGCAAACTCTGTTTCCATATCTACCGCACTTGTTGCATCATCAAGAATCAGAATTTTAGGATTCATACATATCGCACGAGCAATCGATATCCGTTGTCTTTGACCACCAGAAAGGCCCATCCCTCGTTCACCAAGAAGAGTATCATATCCTTCAGGTAGCTCCATAATAAAATTATGGGCATCAGCTCGTTTAGCGGCATCCATTATTTCTTCCATTGTTGCATCCGGCTTTCCATAAGCAATATTCGCTTTGATTGTGGAAGAAAATAAGAACGGTTCTTGTAAGACAAAACCAATTTGGGATCGTAACGTATAGAAATCAAAATCTTTTACATTTATTCCATCAATTAGTACTTCACCTTCTGTTACATCATAAAACCGTGGGATTAATTGTGTAACACTTGTCTTACCTGATCCTGTTGCACCAATCAATCCAACAACACTCCCACTTGGAATTGAAAATGTAATGTTGTTTAATGCTGCTTTTTCATCACCAGCGTATTTTAATGAAACATTGTTAAATGTTACTTCACCTTTTATCTCTATATGTTTTATTGGGTTTTCTTTTTCTTTGATTTCATTCGGTTCTTCTAAAATTTCAAGCAACCGTTCTCCTGATGCTTTTGCTTGAGAAAACATATTGATAATAAACCCGAGATTCATTATGGGCATAATAATATAACCAGTTAAACTGTAAAAAGCGACAAGTTCCCCAGGGTTTAGTTCATTATTAATGACTAAAAAGCCGCCATAGGAAAGCAAGACAATGATACAAATATTGCCAATAAACTCCATAAGCGGAAAATATTTTGCCCATATATTGGAGTTGAAAATATTTCGATCGCGAAAATCTAGATTAAAATCGTGAAACCGCTCAATTTCAAAATCTTCTTTAGATAAGGATTTTACCGTTTTAATGCCACTTACATTTTCTTGGACCTTTGTATTTAACTGACCAAAGGATTGCCGTACTTTTCGGAAAGCTGGATGTACCTTTTTGTCAAACTTATGCACAACTACCATTAAAAATGGTAAAGCGAACAGGGTAACGATCGTTAAGCGAATAGAATAGGTAAACATCACAATCATGCTAATTCCTACAAATAAAATAAAGCGAATGACTTCTGTAAAACCATAGGATAAAAAGTGACGAAACCCTTGGACATCGGCCGTAAGCCTTGACATGATATCGCCGGTTTTTGCATTGTCATAAAAACGAAATGGCAAAAATTGTAACTTTTCATAAAGTCGTTTTCTTAATTTATACATTGCTATAATTCCAAACATGTCGCCAGTATATTGTTGAATATATGTAGCAACACCCTTAATCACCATTAATGTGAGATAAGCTAAAATCAAAAATGGAATAAAATCGTATTTACCAGCAATAATGACATCATCAATTGTTTTCTGTAAAACGATTGGATAAACGAGTGTAATGGCAGTTGTTACAATGAGAAATATGATAGAAATGAAAAAATACCGCTTATGGGACCAATAAAATTGTTTTAACTTTTTAAAAGTGTTCAAAAGAAAATTCCTCCCCCATCACGTATATATTCTATAAATATAACGGTTTTCGAAATAATTTTCTACAGTTTTGTTTGGAATTTTATTTTTTTTCTTAAAATTTAAAGAACAATAATTATAGAGACTGGATTTTGGAAATAATGAACACATTTTCTACCTATTTTCCAAAGTGTTTTCTCTCGACTACCGATGGAAATATTTTATCCACCTTATGAAAACAGTTTTTC
>CADBNU010000225.1 GCA_902796085.1 Heyndrickxia coagulans | reverse complement strand
CAACGCATTCCTTGAAAATGCTATATATAACATTTAAATCATTTTCATTAAGCTGAGATTCTAATTTTCTTAATGTGTGCTTGATTTTGTTAAATTCTATCGTGCGTTCTTTTGACTTTTGTATTAACCATGATGGAGAACAAAGTAAAAAACTACATACATCTTCAACCGATGGAAGCCCGTATACAATAATTGCACCGTCAGAATTCCGTCCAACCTTAGCCATCGGTAACCCGAATAAAAAATGTCCACTTGAGGCAAATACATCACTCATTATACTATAACGCAATTCTTGATAAATACGATCAGGACGTGGGCAAGTCCATTTGTTTATAGCTTGAATATCATGGATGTCAAAGAAATCTTTTGAGATTTTTTTGTAAGATAATTTTTTAGAACTGGTTGAGGGTAATGAATAGTTAGATGTGTAAGCTATTGTTTGACATTCAATGCATGCTCTCAAGCCATACATTGAAGCTATACTATTGTTAACGAGTATTTTTGTGGCATCTTTGATTCGCAAAATACACGGAATTTTGAGTTGGCGAAGAATACCTGCTCCGTGGCTACCAATATTGCCGTCTTCCGCTATAACTCCTACAATGCTTTCATCCATTTCAACAAGGAATTTTCTATCTAATTTCTTCATTACAATAATAGTAGGAGAAGAATAGTGTGTTTCGGCATTTTTAGAATCTATTATTTTGATTATACCTGTAGCATCGCCTTTGCTGACACATAGCCCGTGCAATTCCATATATTCTCCCCCCTCAACTAATATTTCGTGCCTGTATGTACCATATTTCATTATCTAATATTTGGGCTTCAATTTCTGCTCTTCCGCCAACGATTGATTCAATTTTAATGCAATCTTTTTTTATTATATCAACAGGAATATCGTTTGAATAAGGCATCTCACTATTGTTACTGTATTCAATATAATATATGAAGGCGTCTTTTTCATCATCAACGATTGAATTAATTGAACCCTCACAATACTCAACAATTATCCTTCTTCGATCCTCTACAAAATCATATGACTGAATAACCGCAGTGTATTCTCCTTTTTTAATGCGCTGAACAATCACTGCCATCGAGAGATCCGAGGGATTATCTTCCTTGTTGAAAAAGGATTGAGCAGAGATAGAATTTGTGCTATCCCAAACCTTTATTATCACATCTAAAATGTCTTTCTTGTCATAACAAACACATGACTCAAATACTCCGGGACAATCTCTGCCTACAGTATTTTCAACATTTGCAGATGAACGTACTATACATTCTTGTTTGACACCTATTTTATCAAGCCACTCATATACTTCACGTTGAAAATCGTAGTGATTCAGTTTTCCATTAACGTATTGACGATATATATTTGAAGACAGTACAAACCCTGATGGAACATTTAATCCACTGTTACTTAATTTGGATAAGGTTACAGCTTTTCCACCAAATAAATAGGTGTCATTGGGGACATTGTTCAAATTAACGATATCAAATATCATCTATAATTCCTTGCTTTCTGATTTGCTCTATTTTTCTCTCGATTTCTTTTTTTTCTTCTTCATCAAAATCCGATTTGAATTTTTTATAGTGCTGTTCAAGGATTTGGACACTATTAATTTTATTGGAATATAACCAAAGCTCCGTAAAATATCGAGTGTAATACTCTACAAGCTCTTTGTTCTCAATAATCATATAATTAGGCTTTTCACCTTCATGATATGGGCTCCTAGTAGAAACATACTTGTTGTCGATTATTCCAAATGTTGGAAAAGAAAATGAAGGATCTAAGTCATAAAATGCGAAATAAGTATTGCAATTTGCACTGCCAGATAAAATGCGATCTAACAAGTTTTCAAAATTGTTCTTTCTAATTCTTACTATATGTCTGAAAGTAGTTTTATCATCTTTACAGCATTCGTTAATATAGTTCCAAATATCATTGTGATTTTTTTTTGCTTTACTTCTTGTAGCAGCGTCAATGGAAGCAGTATCTTGAATATGGGTACCTTCTTTTGTAAGTTCTTTCATTGCTGCAATCCACTCAGAAGAATTGTGAAAAACTCTTATTCTACATGAAGAAACAGAAGAAAGTTCCTTACTCAGGTCATTTTTTACCTTTGTCCATTGGCGTTCATTATCAAAATCCAATAACACAGCTGATAATGCAATTAAACATAACAACGCCATTATTAAGCCCTCGTATATGCTTAATTGAGATGTCAAGCCTTGATATACAGTATAAACAATAGCGGTAATAACCGTAATTATTTCAACTATAAATTTTACAATCTTATAAAACACAGTATTCACCTAGTTGGCTTTAAATACAATTGTAACTCCATGGGTTTGTCCTATAATATCATTTCCTTTAACTACTATTCCATATTTTCTTTTGTAGCTTTCAGGCGCATTTAATAGCATTGACGTATATTCTTGCATTTGGCTTTCATTGACGTTTTTATAGTGATCACTCCATTTTGAAACCGAGCTTTGAATGGTAAATCTTTTTAAAGAAAGTGGTAAAAAACCATTCTGAGTAAAAGAATCAATCCAATCTTTTTCTGAGAAATAATTCACTCGCAAAGGTTGGCGAATTCTAGTTAATTCTTTCCAGTACTGTTTTGTTTCATCTTCTAACGGAACAAACTGTGTGAGAACAAATATTCCATTGCTTCTTAGTATTCTTTTTGATTCGCTTATAGTTTTTGCTAGGTCATGGACATAATGGAGGCACTGCCGAGATACAATTAAATCGAATTGACCGTTGTTAAAAGGTGTGCTTTCAACTGATGAAATAACGCATTTAATTCTTTTGTCCTTGATATGAAATAACATTTCAGATGAAACATCAAGTGCAGTAATGCTTTTTAAATTCGGTATTTTATCAAGTAAATACTCTGAAACAATACCAGTACCAGCACCATAATCTAATATATCATTAGCGTAAGGACAAAAGGAACTTGCACTATCTGCTATTATTTGCAGTATAGTTTTGTTATCAGCCCAGCCATTATTACTAAATGAAGATGCTCGAACAGCAAAATGATCAATCAAATCTTTGTAAATCATTTGTAAGCCTCAGATAAGATTATTGTAACAAAATGTATTGGTATTCATTAAATGAAGTATAACATACTAGCCGTAAAAAGGCAATAGCATATCGATATTTGGTTAGTAAAAAAGCATTTATTTTCATACTACAACTATTGAATGTTGCGTAATCATTGCCAATCAAATTATGCGGTTTATGCGTTAAAGCAAAAATTTGATGTTTATGACGGGTACGGCAATTATTCAATAATTAAGGATTTCCTAATTAGTTCTTCCCTTTAACCGCAAAATATGATATAATAGAAGCTACCCCGAAGAGCAACAGGAAAGATGAAGATGAATCAGCAGAGTTTCATCAATAATGAGGATAGCATACGCAAAAAGACGACCAAGAGAGAAGAATTTCTCGACGTAATGGAAGAAATCATCCCGTGGCTTGGATGTATAGTGTATTTCCGATTTTTGAGCAATTCTAAATGCTTCTTCAGGCGCAAAAGCCTTGTAAAGCGATGAAACAGAATGTATATTAATGTTATCCATAACAAGTACAATCTTTTCAACTTCGGCGTATTGTTCATCAACCAGCCATTTAATTTGGTTTGCCCAGTCAGTTGCCGTACGATGAGGTACCCTGTTTTAATGTATCTGTTAAAGATTTACAAAGTGAAAAAGGCACCGTGAAGAGTGAAGTCCTAAACTTCATTTCTTCACAGCACCCCCATGAATCAAATAGTAGTATAAAAGCGTTTTAATTAGGCATAGATTATCTCTCTGTTGACGATTTCGGTGGCTGTGAGGCGGATTGCGTTCATTTTGCGCGTCCATTCCATTGGATGATCCTCTTTGAGTAGCTCGGTTAGGTTTTCCTTTTCGGAAAGCTGACGGACGAGCAGATCGTACATTTCATTTGCCTGCGAATCTATATCGGCAAGATAT
>CADBNU010000224.1 GCA_902796085.1 Heyndrickxia coagulans | reverse complement strand
GGAATATGTTGGAAAAAGTTCGCATCTAAATCCCCTTCAACAAGGGCTTGGTTAATTAATTCGTAACCGGAGAACTCTGTAATTTCTAATTCAATACCTTTCTCCTTCAAAATAGGTGCTGCTTGTTCTAGAATTTCAGCATGTGGAACAGCTGTTGCTCCAACAACTATTTTTTTAGACTCTCCATCACTTGATTCACTCGTATTCCCTTCGTCTCCACCACACGCAGCCAATGTAACAGCTAAAAAAGCTGTAAATATTAATGTTAATAGTTTTTTCATTTGCATTTCCCCCTCTTATCTTTTATCTAATCTCTTTGTTATAAAGTCTCCAATAAATTGGATGATAAATACAATAATTAAGATTGCAATTGTCCCAAATAGCGTCACGTCGTTATTTCCACGGACAAATCCATATTGGTGAGCATAATTCCCTAATCCACCTGCTCCAATAATTCCAGCAATGGCTGTATAACCAACTAATGCTATTGCGGTTACGGTTAAACCAGATACAATCGCAGGCATTGATTCCGGAAGTAATACTTTAAAAATAATTGTACTTGTTCTTGCTCCCATCGCTTGGGCTGCTTCAATAACCCCTTTATTGACTTCTCTAAGTCCAATTTCCACCATTCGCGCATAAAATGGTGCAGAACCAATAATTAATGCAGGCAAAGCTGCATTCGGTCCAATCATTGTACCCATAATGCCTTTCGTAAATGGAATTAGTAAAATGATTAAAATGACAAAAGGAATAGCGCGGAATATATTCACAACAGCAGCAATCATCCAATTAATAAACTGATTATGCCAAATATTCCCTTTAGAAGTTAAAAACAATAGTAAACCTAGTAATATACCGAATATAAAAATAAAAACAAGTGAGATTCCCGTCATATAGAGAGTTTCATATGTTTTTTCCCAAAACTTATCCATTTCAACATTTGGAAAGAGGGCCTCAATCATGACTAATCACCTCCACTCCAACTTGTTGTTTTTTTAACTGTTCGATTGCCTTATCAATATGTTCGGTATCTCCTACTAACTGGATAAGTAATGTTCCATAAGATCCAGTACGTGTTTGAGAAATTTTACCTTGAAGAATATTAATAGAGATCGATTGTTCTTTTATAAGTTCTGAAATAATGGGTTGCTCCGCAGTTTCCCCGATAAATGTCAATTTTACGATCTTACCTGTAGAATATTTCTCAAGAAGATGTTGTACAGCCTCCATCGTTTCTTCTTCATCCGTAATTTGTTGTACAAAGCGTTTAGTTATGTCAGTTTTTGGGTTTTTGAAAATCTCCATCACTGGCGCTACTTCAACAACTTTACCATTCTCCATTACTGCAACACGATGAGCAATCTTACGAATGACATGCATTTCATGGGTAATGAGAATGATCGTAAGTCCCATTTTTTTATTAATGTCAAGAAGCAAATCAAGGATAGAATCCGTTGTTTCCGGATCAAGTGCTGATGTGGCTTCATCACAAAGTAAAACTTTCGGATTATTTGCTAAAGCTCTGGCAATTCCGACTCTTTGTTTTTGACCTCCACTTAATTGAGAGGGATAAGCGTCTTCTCTCCCTTCAAGTCCTACTAATTTTATTAACTCTTCAACACGTTTTTTCCTTTTCACCTTAGGAACACCAGCGATTTCCAACGGAAACGAAATATTATCTCGAACCGTACGTGACCATAGTAAGTTAAAGTGTTGGAATATCATTCCAATCTCTTGTCGTGCCTTTCGTAATTCGGCACCTCTTATCTTTGAAATTTCTTTCCCGTCAATTGTAATGGTCCCTTTTGTTGGCCTTTCTAAACCATTAAACATCCGGACTAACGTGCTCTTACCCGCACCAGAATACCCGATAATTCCGAATATTTCTCCTTCTTTTATATTTATTTTTACATTATCTACCGCAGTAATCATGCCGGATTTTGTCTTAAACACTTTTGTTACATTGTTTAAGGAGATCATCATGCTCCTCCTTCCTTCTCTGATGTCCTTACTTTTATTTCTCTAAAACAACAAAGTCAACATGTAAAAATACAATTTTCATTGAGTAAAAGATTAGAATGAATAAAATAAAAAATACCTTTCTACTAAGATAAGTAGAAAGGCACGCGAATATATATCGTATGTCCTTTCTCTTATCTTTCAAAGCAAAAAATTGCTTTGTGTGACTTGGCACCATTTCAATACCATTGTATTGACGGTTGCCGGGTTTCATAGGGCACATCCCTCCACCTCTCTTGATAAGAGCAAGACCTAACTATTCAATTATTGATTATGTTTAGAATTGTAGCACCTATTTATTTAGACGTCAACAATTTTTTAAACGTTTTTACAGTTTGATAAATTTTAATATTCCGTCATTTTTTATTCATTTTTTCAATAAGAAACCACCGCCCTTTTTTAAATCATTGACTTGTTAATGGTAGTTTTTGGTTAAACCAAAGGATCGCTTCCATCATGAGTTGATGACGGAAGCTCCCCTCAACGATAATAGAATTTAATTCTTTAGCATCTTGTAATTTCATATGTCCATATAAAATTTCATTTAATACTGTTGAATCCCCTGATAACACTACATCCGATGTTCCTTCCCAATTATCAATAATTTCAATACATTCTTTTGACAATTGGATAGTAAACAGCTGATCTTTTGTTTTTATTTTCAAATATGTTGATTCGTTTGGAAATAAGAGGGCACGAAATTTATGGTTCACCAAGGTCTTTTTTAGTCGAGCGGTATCAATCATCGGATTCCTCCTAACCAGTTTGTTATCTTTTTCTGCGTTTAGGTAGGAAATCCTTTTTTGAAATGATGATTCGTTTAACTTTTTACATTTAACTTTTCATAAATATAAGTAACAGAATGGAAGGCATATATTTTTTCTTTAATTTCACCTTCATAAAAGATTAAAAGGCACGGTACACTTTCTACTTGAAAGGATTTCGCAAGTTCTGGCAAGTAATTTAAATCCGCTTTGCCAATAAGGAAATCCGGCATTGTATTGCTTACAATCTCTAACATCTTTCCTGCCAATTGACAAGTGCCGCACATCGGAGTGTATAAATAAAACGCACCCTTTTTTCCAGAATTTAAATGTTCAAAAAACAATTCCTTCGTCCATTGTTCCATGATGTTCATCCTTTATTCCCGACTCTAAAAATAATACGATAATATGTTAACAATTTATATTATTAATTAAATATTTTGTGTGAACGTGTATATTTGCCTGTAATAAAACGGAAGCAATATGTTTATCCGGTGCAGTTGCTACTTCGCGATACATACGGTCAATATATAAATGCTTTGCCTCAGGAAGCTCCCGTTTAAATTGTTTTCGCAATTTTTCTCCTGAATTATCAGCATCTACAAGTATAAACACTTCCTTGTCATAAAGACAATCGATAAGCTCATCTAATCGACTTAAACTTAATGTGCCATTGGTACAAATGATTTCTACTGGTTCATTCACAACTGATTGTACTTTTTTCTTATCCGTTTTGCCTTCCACAATAATTACCTTCTCAACATAACGAATCATAATTATCACCTGTTTATTTGTAGTATAATTAAAACATTATTTCTTAATAAACTATGCAATAAATGCAAAATATTGAGAGATTCAACGAAAATGATTCATTTGTTCTAATGTTATTATATGCGAGTAAAATAAAAACGCCTGACCAATCAGACGTTTTTATATGGACTTATAAAATAAAAAATATATCAGTCCTTTTCTTTATTATTCACTAATTAATTTATCATAACCTTCCGAAGATAAAAGATGATCCACTTCACTTAAATCATTTGCCTCAAGTTCAATCATCCACGCCTTTTCATAAGGTGATTCATTGACAAGTTCTGGGCTATCACTTAACTCTTCATTAACAGCAACAACTTTACCGCTAACCGGTGCATATAATTCAGAAACTGTTTTAACCGATTCTACACTTCCAAAAGGTTCATTCACTTTTAACTCAGTACCTACTTCTGGTAGTTCTACGAAAACGATATCTCCTAGTTCGGATTGTGCAAAGTCAGTGATACCGACACGCACGATATTTCCTTCAACTTTTACCCATTCATGTTCTTCAGAATAACGTAATTCCTTTGGCGAAGCCATGTTCATCCCTCCAAGAAAATATGTATCAAGTCCATCATACAAGATGTAATCTCTTTCTGACAATCATTATGTAAAAGTGTTAGGACCAATTTTTTGCAAATTCTTCTTCTTTAAAACCAACGGTAACTTTATGACCATCCGTAACAATTGGCCGTTTTATCAAATAACCATCCGAGGCAAGTAACTCAAGTAACTCTTCCTCACTTGCTGTTTTTACACGGTCCTTCAAACCGAGTTCACGATATTTTTTACCACTTGTATTAAAAAACTTTTTCAATTCTAAACCGCTTTTTTTGTATAAATCTTCTAACTGTTCTTTTGAAGGCGGATTATCTATAATATGCACAGCTTCATATTCAATTTGATGTTCATCTAACCAGTTTTTTGCTTTTCGGCATGTGCCACATTTAGGATACCAATAAAATGTAAGCGACATTACATTCACCACCAATAATAGAAATTCCTTAAATTACTATTTATTATATCACGAATAAGTGTAAATTCTAAATTTTAAGTAACGTATGAATCGATCCTTTTATTTTTTCACAATTCCTATTCCCGAAATAAAAGAAACCCGAGAATCGTCAAATAATCTTTCTCGGGTTTCTTATTGCTAACCTTTTTCAATTTTGATGTCGTTACACAACATATTTTTCCTTGTCAATAATTGTTGCAGCGGCCTCACGCTTTTTCGCAATTACATTGATTGGCGTATGGCGAGTTAATTTACGTAAAGCAGATAATGTCATACGCAGATTATCGCCACTTGCAATCGCAACAACCGTTTCTTTAGCATCATTCTCAATGCGGTTGAATGCTTCTTGACAGAAGATTTCAGTATAAAGTAACTTCTGTTTGCTATTTTCTAAACCATCACGGTGAACGGCTTTTTCAGTACGTAAAACAACAGATTCCATTGCATAAATGTTAGAAACGATATCAGCAAAGTTTACTAATATTTCTTGTTCTTTTTCAAGTTCTTGGCCATATTTTTGTAAAGCCAATCCAGCTGTCATTAGAGCAACTTTCTTAGCATTTCGTACTAAATATTTTTCTTGTGCTAGTGGCTCGTCACCTGGTTCTTCAGGCATTAACATCATAATTTCTTCTTGGAGACTTTGAGCTTTTTCAAGTAAAGGCAATTCACCTTTAAAAGCTTTTTTCACGAAAGTACCTGGCACGAGTAAACGGTTGATTTCGTTGGTCCCTTCGAAGATACGATTAATGCGTGAATCACGGTATGCACGTTCTATTTCATACTCTTGCATAAAACCGTAGCCACCATGAATTTGAACACCTTCATCAACAACATGATCTAATACTTCCGTGTTGAAAAATTTATTTAACGAGCATTCAATGGCATATTCAGCAATAGCTGCAGCGATTTCTTTTCCATCTTTTTGCTGTTCCTCAGTTAAATGGCTCATTCTTTCCTCGAACAGTCCTACCGTACGATACACAGCACTTTCAGCTGCATAAATTTCGGAAGCGAGTGTCGCAAGTTTTTCTTTTGTTAAATTGAAACTGGAAATAGGTGTATTAAATTGTTTTCGTTCATTTGCATATTTAACTGTTAATTCAAAGGCAGTTTTTGCGCCACCTACAGCACCTACACCTAATTTATAACGGCCGATGTTTAAAATATTAAAAGCAATTTTATGACCTTTTCCAATTTCACCAAGTACATTTTCAACCGGTACAGGTACATCTTCTAAAATTAATGTTCGAGTTGAAGAACTCTTGATTCCCATTTTCTTTTCTTCTGCACCTGTAGAAACTCCTGGAAAGTCGCGTTCAACGATAAAAGCAGTAAATTTATCTCCATCCACTTTCGCATATACGACAAATACATCCGCAAAACCTGCGTTTGTAATCCATTGTTTTTCCCCGTTTAAAATATAATGAGTTCCTTCTGCATTAAGCTTTGCTGTTGTTTTTGCACCTAGCGCATCAGAACCGGAACCAGGCTCAGTTAATGCATATGCAGCTAACAATTCACCTGTAGCTAATTTTGGTAAATATTTTTTCTTTTGTTCTTCATTTCCAAATAATACGATTGGTAAAGAGCCGATACCAACATGAGCACCATGGGTAATTGAAAAACCACCGGCACGTGCCATTTTTTCACCAATTAAAGCAGAAGTAATTTTATCTAGTCCAAAACCCCCGTATTCTTCAGGTACATCTGTTCCTAGTAAGCCAAGTTCACCAGCTTTTTTTAGTAACCGAACCGAATGTTCAAATTCATGGTTTTCTAAATGATCAATAACAGGTAAAACTTCATTTTCAACGAATTCTTCTGTCGTTTTTGCGATCATTTTATGTTCTTCAGTGAAATCTTCCGGTGTATACACCTGCTCTGGAAGAATTTCATCAATTATAAAACTTCCACCTTTTACTACTTGATCGATAGATTTTGTCATTTGCAAACTTCCCCCTTATTCATTTTTACTTTGTTCGTAAGCAATTAGTTGATAATGGCTGGCTTTCTTCACTATAGAAAAAGCCAAAAAATACAATTTTTCTACTGCGTGAGTGTTTGAGTGTATAGAGCTGAAGGTAGATATTGTATATGTTAATAATTAAGAATTTATAATAATTCAAATACACCGGCAGCCCCCATGCCACCACCGATACACATAGTCACAACACCAAATTGAACATCTCTTCTACGCATCTCATGGATTAACGATAACGTTAATTTTGCTCCTGTACATCCAAGTGGATGACCAAGGGCAATAGCGCCTCCGTTAACATTCACAATTTCTTCATCCAGACCTAATTCTCGAATAACTTGAATGGACTGGGAAGCAAAAGCTTCATTAAGTTCAAATAAACCAATATCAGATAATTCTAATCCAGCTAATTCTAAAGCTTTTGGTACAGCTACAATTGGACCAATTCCCATTACTTCCGGCGGAACACCACCAACAGCAAAGGAACGGAATTTTGCTAAAGGTTTCAATCCTTCAGCCTCCGCTTTTTCACGGTCCATTAATAGCACACTTGCTGCACCGTCACTCATTTGAGAAGAATTCCCGGCTGTAACCGATCCTTTAGCAGCAAAGGCAGGTCGCAAGTTTGCTAAAATTTCCATCGTTGTATTTGGTCTAACCCCTTCATCAGAATCAAACACAACTTGTTTTTCTACTAGTTTATTATTTTTATCAATCGAACGGAGCGTGACTTCAACTGGAACGATTTCTTCTTTAAACTTTTCATTTTCAATTGCTGCCGCTGCTCTTTGGTGACTGCGAACAGCAAAAGCATCCTGTTCTTCACGAGAAATACCGTATTTATTTGCGACTTGTTCCGCTGTATGACCCATACTCATGTAGTATTCTGGTGCGGTTTCTACCAATGTTGCATTTGGACGAATAACATTTCCCGTCATCGGAACCAGACTCATAGACTCTACGCCACCTGCAAGTACTGCTTCAGCACCGCCGAGCATAATTTTTTCAGCACCGTAAGCGATTGATTGAAGTCCTGATGAACAAAAACGGTTTATCGTAATAGCAGGTGTCGTATATGGTACGCCAGCTAGAGCACCTATATTTCTTGCAATATTTAATCCTTGTTCTGCTTCAGGCATAGCACACCCCATTATAAGGTCATCGATCGGCCCATCGTAATTATCTGCTCGTTTTAACGTTTCTTTCACTACTAGTGCACCTAAGTCATCCGGTCGAACATGGGCAAGTGTACCCTTTTTCGCACGTCCAACAGGGGTACGTGCACCGGAGACGATAACCGCTTCTCTCATTTTAGCTCCCCCTTTGTTTGTAAATTGCAATTGTTTTTGGTTACTTGTCGTTGCGTTCTGTAGGTATTTTTATACTCATGTCTTTTATTAAGGCCATTCCTTTCGACATTTATACTGATTTTCTCTTATTGTGTCCGCGAGAATGCCTATCGCGGACATTTCTTCCTGTCTTTCTCTCTATTTTGTCCGCGATATCGTCTATCGTAGACATTTCACGTCGTTTTTCTCTCTGTTTTATTTACAATATCTCCTATCGTGGACAATTTACGCTAGATCTTAGAGGTTATGTCCGCGAAAGCACTTCGAAAATACCTCGATTGGAAATCTCATCACACTGTCAACAGAAATGTCTATCAATTCCGCAATGGTTTTCCTTTCATAAGCATATGTTGCATTCTTTGTTGTGTTTTTACTTCACCAATTAAGCTAATAAAGGCTTCTCTTTCTAAATCTAATAGATATTGTTCATCGACTTCTGTTCCATAAGGTAACTTCCCACCAGCTAATACATATGCTAATTTCTTCGCAATATGAAGATCATAATCCGAAATATAACCAGACAAATGCATCCCTTGAGCAGCTAAAAGTAATGTTGCATAACCAGTTTCACCGACAACTGGTACTTTCCTCCGGATTGGTGGTACATATCCACTGTCATGAAGGTCAATAATCCATTGCTTTGCATCATGAATGCGATGGTCTGGATTTTTACTAATGCGGTCTAAATTATTCAAGAATCCATTTTCTCTTGCTTCAGCAGCTGAAGTCGAAACTTTTGCCATCGCTACTGTTTCAAAAACTTTATTCGCTACATTTTGTAAATCAATTTTGACCCCTTTCGGAAGGCTATTTAAATGTTTAATATACAGTTCTTTTGTTCCGCCACCACCAGGGATTAATCCGACACCTACTTCAACTAGACCTATATAACTTTCCGGTGAAGCTTGAACTCTAGCCGCAGGTAAAATAACCTCTGCTCCACCACCAAGAGCCATTTGGTGAGGTGCAACGACTACTGGTTTTACGCTATATTTAATTTTCATCATTGCTTGTTGGAACTGTCGAATAACAAAATCTAGTTCATCAAAGTTACCATCTTGAGCTTCCATAAGCATAAGTGCAATATTTGCTCCTACACAGAAGTTTTTACCTTGATTAGCAATAACTAACCCTTTATAGTTTTTCTCAACTTCATCGATCGCTTTATTAATCATTTGTATAATATCTAAACCAATAGCATTGTTTGGCGAGTGAAATTCTAGCAAGGCAACATCGTCACCAATATCAATGAGACTTGCGCCTGAATTTTTCTGAATAATTCGATTTTGTTTTTTCAATAATTGTAAATTGATGTATTTTTCATTTTGTTGGACCGGTTTATATTCACCGCTGTCATAAAAATACATTGTTCCATCTTCTTCTTTGTAAAATGAAGTAAACCCTGAGCTTACCATTTCTTTTACCCAATCTGGTACGATAAGACCGTCTTTTTCCATTCGTTCAATTGATGCTTCTAGGCCAATTGCATCCCAAGCTTCAAATGGTCCTTGTTCCCAACCAAAGCCCCACTTCATTGCATTGTCTATGGAAACGATATCATCGGCAATTTCATTTAATAGTGACGCACTGTATATTAATGTTGGTGCAAACACATTCCATAATAGTTGACCTGTACGATCCTTCGCATAAATTAAAGTTTTTAATTTCGCACTGGTTCCTTTTTGTTGTTTAGCAAGTTCGATGGATGGGGTTTTCATTTTCTTACGTGGCTCATACTCTAATGTAGTAGGATTTAACTCTAAAATTTCTTTTCCTTTTTTCAAGTAAAAACCTTGACCCGTTTTTGAGCCGAGCCATCCTTTGTCCAACATCTTTTGTAAAAATTCAGGAACAGTAAATACTTCTTTTTCTTCTCCTTCCACCTGTTCACGAACATTATTTGCTACATGAACAAATGTATCAAGACCAACAACATCTAAAGTACGGAATGTGGCACTTTTTGGACGACCAATGATTGGACCCGTAACAGAATCAACTTCACCAATTGAATAACCATTTTGTAAAACTTCACGTAGTGTGATTAACAATCCATATGTTCCTATGCGGTTAGCAATAAAGTTTGGTGTATCTTTCGCAAGAACAACACCTTTACCGAGCACATCCTCGCCAAATTTTTGCATAAAAGAAACAACTTCTGGATCCGTATCTTTTGTTGGTATCACTTCCAAAAGTTTCAAATATCGTGGTGGGTTGAAAAAGTGAGTGCCTAAAAAGTGCTTTTTAAAATCTTCCGAACGACCTTCAGCCATTGCATTTACAGAAATTCCGGATGTATTAGAGCTAACGATAGAACCTGGTCTTCGGAATTGATCTACTTTTTCAAATACGGATCTTTTTATATCAAGTCTTTCAGTAACAACCTCAATGATCCAGTCAGCTTCTTTTAATTTTTCTATGTCATCTTCTAAATTTCCAGTTTCTATTAAAGCGATATTTTCTTTTGCAGTTAGTGGCGCAGGTTTTTGTTTTAAAAGTTTTTGCCTACCAGCATCAGCAATCCGATTGCGTACTTTTCGGTCAGAAAGTGTCAGACCTTGAGATTCTTCTTCCTTAGTTAATTGATTAGGGACAATATCAAGTAGTAAAGTTTGTATTCCAATATTTGCTAAATGTGCAGCAATGCCAGACCCCATAACACCTGATCCGATCACAGCCGCTTTTCGAATCTGTAGTGTCAAAATTCTTCCCCCTTTGCCGTCTTGAATGAATACTCATTCATTTTATGTTAAAAAAATAATCCATCTGACTCTACATAAACAAATATATAAGAATTTTAAGAACAATGCAATAAAAATGTTTCTGTTTTTACTATATTTTATGAAAAATAAAAAATATTGCTATTACACCAGAAAGAACAGATATTAATTTATATAAATGGGGGAAATGATGAATCCCCCTTTTTTTACTTTTTAAACATATTTTTAACAACAAACCACACATTTGCTGGCCGTTCCGCAAGTCTTCTCATGTAATAACCATACCAGTCTGTCCCATAAGGTACGTATACACGCATTGGATATCCCTCTTGAATGAGTTCAAACTGTCTATCGGTACGAATCCCATAAAGCATTTGAAATTCATATTGATCTTTCGGTATATTTAATTCCTTTACCAATTGTTTTGTATACTCAATGATCGCATCATCGTGGGTAGCAATGGCAGTAAAATTACCGTTTTCCAAGTGTAAACGAATCAATTTCTTGAAATTTTCATCAACATCTTTTTTATCTGGAAAGGCTACTTCCGATGATTCTTTATAGGCACCCTTTACTAGGCGTAGACTTGCATCATACGCATCCAACTCTTTTATATCTTTTTCAGCTCTGTATAAATATGCTTGAATAACGGTACCAAGATGTTCATATTCTTTTTTAAAAGTTTTATAGATTTCTAATGTCTTTTCACAGCGTTCATAGTCTTCCATATCAATCGTCACAAAAACTTGATATTCTCTTGCTTTATTAATAATCCGTCTAAAATTAGTCATTACTAGTTCTTCTGAAATATCCAAACCTAGCGACGTTAATTTTAATGAAACTTGTGCATCTAAGTTTTCCTTTCCTATAGCCTCAATTGTCTTAATTGTTTGATTTGTCATGTTGAGTGCCTCATTTTCACTATTTACAAATTCCCCTAAATAATCAACTGTGACCACTAACCCTTTCTTATTCATATTCTTTATAATTTGAACAGCCTGATCAACCGACTCACCAGCAACAAATCGTGATGCACCCAGTCGCAACCCATATTTTTTAGCCAATTTTGTTATTGTTTTATTTTTGGATAAAAATAAAAAGCAATTCCGCATCAAATTCTCCATGTTGCATCCCCCTTTAGTAGGCTGAATTAAGAGAATTTTCCAAAAGGTATTCTCAAAAATTATTTTATCATGAATTTGATAGTATGGATATGAAAACGATTACAAAAAAGTAAAAAACTGAACAATGAGAATATCATAGTCGCAAACATAACACAAACGAAAATTTTATATTTTTACATAGAATTTCGTTTAATTGGAAACCTATATTTGACAAAAAAGTTACATTTAGGAGGTTAAAAATGGAACAACAACCTATCCATCATAATCAGCAACCGATCATGATGACACCACCAGAAGTTGTCACTGTAAAAGATTCCTTATATTTAACGGATATGCTTTCTTGGAATTTACTAGCGATGAAAAAGGCTCATTTTTATGCTCAACAATGCCAAGATCAAGAAATTAAAGCAGCATTAGATAAAGTAGGGATGATGCATCAAAAGCACTATAATCAAATTCTTCGTCATTTAAATAAACAAAACAATCAGCCTATGGGCAAGACACAATAAAAAAAATATGAATAAAGGTGGGGTAAAAGAATGAATCAACAAAACCAGCAAAATAAAATCCAAAATCCAGCTGTCCAAATAGAAAAGACTCCGCAAATGAATGATCGAGATTTTACCAATGATATGCTCGCAACAGAAAAATATATGACTGATGCTTATAGCACTGCATTAAATGAGGCGAGTCACCGTTCTCTATATCAAGAGATTTTGTCGATTTTCAACGAAACACAAAATTGTCAACGTGAACTGTTCGAACTCATGTTTAAAAAAGGTTGGTACAGCTTTGAGGCAGCAGAAACGCAAAAATTACAACAATCTTACCAACAGTTCCAAGGATATACGAACCAGTTTCCATATCACAACCAACACTTGCAATAATAGGGGCCAATTTTAGCCCCTTTTTTTAATGCGAAAAAATATCGGTAATTTCTGAATGAATATCAGTTTTAATTTACATGTTCTTATTTTCTTTATCTTTTCCTATACAAATTTATAAAAATGTGGAAATCTAAACATTTTTTCATTACTATTAAGTTAGATTGAAAATCGGGAAGGAGTAAACGGTATTGTTCAAGTCAAAATTACAATTCTGGACGTTAGAAATTTTACTAATCGTAGCGATTATCTACATACTGACAAAAATATCATTTTTATTTGATCCCGTTGTTGTGTTTATGTCAACCTTGTTTTTCCCTATATTAATTTCTGGGTTTCTTTACTTTTTATTTAATCCACTCGTTTCTCTTGCCCAAAATAAGTTAAAGATCCCACGTACATTAGGTATTATCATACTTTACCTTCTATTCATTGGACTGCTTGTTTTTGTTATTGCAACTGTCGTCCCAATCCTTACACGACAAATTAAAGAATTAATTAACAATATCCCTTTCTATATTGATGAAATTCAGTTCTTTTTTGAACAATTTTTACGTTCAGAAGCATTTCACTGGGTACAAACCCAACAATATGTCGATATAGACCAAGTCATAGATACATTAACAAGCTATTTATCAGCCATTCCTTCTACGATAACGAGTAGTATTTCTGGTATTTTTGGTGTCATTGCCAATACCGCAATCGTGATCGTTACAGTTCCATTTCTTTTGTTCTTTTTATTAAAAGATGGACATAAATTGCCAAATGCAATTGTAAAATTTATTCCTTCATCCTATCGTAAAGAAGGCTTATCAATTCTAAAAAATACAACAGACACATTAGCTGCCTATATTCAAGGGCAAATGATTGTTTCCCTTTGTGTCGGAACGTTATCTTACATTGGTTATTTAATTATCGGCTTGGACTATGCGCTTATCTTAGCTATTGCCGTAGCCGTTACTAATATTATTCCTTATCTTGGACCGATTCTTGGGGCTGCACCTGCTGTGATTGTGGCGATGTTTGATTCCCCTATCATGGTAGGGTTAGTGATTGTTGTTGCTGTTATAGCTCAACAAATTGAAAGTAGTCTCATTTCACCACTTGTGATTGGTAAACGATTAGACACCCATCCAGCAACCATTATCATCATCTTATTAGTAGCTGGTAATCTCGCAGGTGTGCTCGGTATGATTCTTGGTGTCCCTGTATACGCTGTATGTAAAACAATCGCCCTAAATATTGTCCGTCTTATAAAACTCCACCGAAATTATAAGAGGGAACTTGAAACAAATAATCCAACACAAACATAACCATTAAAAAAGGGTTGTCCGAACGGAAGATCAAGGACAACCCTAATTATTGTAATCAATAGAAATATGAGTATCTAAATTTCTAAAGTTATAAAATAAACTTATCGATTTCTTTTACTAAATTTACTAAATCAGGTTTACTAATTTGCGCACTTGCTCCTACCGCTTCCCCTTTATGATATAAGTCTTCTGTGATTAAAGAAGAGAAAATAATGACAGGTATATCTTTTAATTTCGGATGGTTTTTCACTCGATATGTTAAGTGATGTCCATCCATCTGTGGCATCTCAATATCTGTTAAAAGTAAATGAACCTTATCTGTCGGACGAACGGTTTCATCTTCCGCATAGTTTTCTAAGTATTCCCAAGCCTCTTTACCATTTTGAAAAAAGGTGACGTTGTCATAGCCAGCCCCTGTTAAGGTATCCTTTAATAAAGCTCGTAAAACTCCTGAGTCTTCTGCTACAACAATTTTTTTAGTTGAACGTTCACGATGACCAAGCATTTTGATACTCTCGGCACTTCCACCTAATGCTGGATTAATCTCTACGACTATTTTTTCTATATCCAATAAAATCGACATTTCTCTTTCATCCAACTTAATAACCCCGGTAGCATATGGTTGGTCACTAATCGTTAAATCGTTCGGCTTTTCTATTTGTTTCCATGATATACGGCTAATGCGATCAATTCCATGAACACGAAAGGCAATTTTCGTTTGATTTAATTCGGCAACGATAAAACGGTCCGAATCATGAATACTAGACGGAGCATTAATCATTTTGGCCAAGTTGACAACGGCAATTAGTTCACCGCGTAAATTAATGATTCCCTCTACCGCTTCGTGTGAGTTTGGAACTTTTGTAATCCGTGCCGGCATAATAATTTCACGGACCTTCAAGACATTAATCGCATAAGTTTGTCTACCGATATGAAACAAAATAACTTCTAATTCATTAGTCCCGCTTTGTAACAAAATTCCTTCCTTGCTATGTTCCATTTCCCATCCTCCAGTATCTATATTAAAAAACGGCTTTCTCATGTATTAACTGTATATTATTTATCGGCACTAAATTCATTTTTTTAAAAGTTAGTGATTAAACACACGATATACATTATTTTATCATTCGTTCATATATAATTTGCTAGTTTTAATAATTATATAAACATTGAATTATCCTCTTTTACCAGTATAAAAAATCAGAAACATAACATTATAAAAAACATTACAAAAAATAGTATAATAAAGAATAAATACACCAATGGAAAAGAACAAAACGGTTTTAGGAATCAAATAATTTTTTTATAAAATCAAAGGTCGGTGATAGGTAATGGGACTATTTTCAATCCGAAAAAAAACGGCAAAATTACAAGTATGTACGAATAATCTAAATTTATTTTTCGATGACGAGATGATTGAAGAATTAGAGGAATTAATAGATGAAAAAGGAATAATCACGAAGGAAATGGATTGTTTGGACTACTGTGAAGAATGCACCTGCCAGCCTCATGCGCTTTTAAACAAAAAGTATATATATGCGGAGAAACCAGAAGAACTGCTAAATATAATAAAAGAAATTATTTCTTAAGAACAAATAAAATTGACTCTACTCTTTAAATCATAATCGATGTGACATAAATAAAGAAACTCCCTAATCTTATATTCGGAGTTTCATTTTAGAATCATTTATTCTTCATCTGTTTTAAAATGATTAAAATAACGCATTCGCTTCATTCGATCTTCCTCTTGAAGGAATTTAACAAAATGTTCCATCGCCAAAATAGGTTTATCATTAACAATACGGATATAATGTTTTTTCCGTTCATCTGTCATAATCGAACTTTTATTAATTCTCTCTATAATATAACGAAGACCGATGTTTCGAATTTCTTTGCGGTTAATTTTTGCTTCTTTTAATAAAGCAAAGCCCACCGCACCGACAATGGCAAATACAAATAACAAAATATATACATTCGTATCCTTTGGCGTAAAGAAGAGTAGAACGACTAAATTAATAACCGCAATGCCGATCAGCGGAAACGTCCAAAACATGTATTTCGAGGTTTTCTTTGCAAGAGGAAGGATTAATTTTTGGATTTGCTCAATTTCTTTTTTTATATTTTCTGGAAAACTATTCATTAAAAAGTTATCCAACATCATCATCCTTTTTTGAAAATCTATATATAATCATCCCATTAAAAATAAACTTTTAGATTCAATTTATTCTAATTAAACCAAAAATATGATAAAAAGAAAAGCAAAAGGAACCTTCTAAAGCATAAAGTTTTTAACAACTTTGTCAATTTCATGAAATGAAAAGACCTACCTATGTAACTCAAGGTAGGACTTTTTAACAATACACCTGTCTGAAACGGTATAATAAATTGCCAAAAGTATAGCACAAACTAATTCAATTGAAGCAAAACTGATAAAAGTTAGTTATGAACGAGCATTTATCTTTCAATAATTAATTTATAAATTTGGATGCTAATCAATGGGAATAAAGATAAACCGAAAATTGTCCAGTAATAGGTTGCCTCTAATGGCACAACTTCAAAAACTCCCATTACACCTGGAGTAAATACAACAAAGGCCAGCAGCAAGACTCCGATAAAGACTGCACCCCAAACAAATTTATTCTTAAATATACCTGTTTTAATAATTGATCGATTTGTTCGACAATTGAAACTATGCAAAAGCCGAGAAAAGCAAAGAGTAGTAAAGGCCATTGTCATGGCAGTTAAACCACCATCATCTACTTGTAGACCGATTAAAAAAGCTGCAATAACACTAATCGAAATAATTATACCACCAATAACGACCTGTGCCATAAATTTTTTATTTAATAAAGGTTCATTAATATTACGTGGTTTTTGTTTCATTAAACTTTCATCCATTGGCTCTAAGCCAATGCCGATTGCCGGTAAGCTATCCGTCAACAAGTTAATGAACAATAGTTGTACCGGTGCAAATGGGACTGGAAAGCCGCCTAATGATGCAAATAGTACTGCTATTATCGCCGCCGTATTCCCAGAAAGTAAAAACTTAATTGCATTTTTAATATTGGCATAAATACTGCGGCCGTTGGAAATTGCCTTAACAATTGTAGAGAAGTTATCATCGGTTAAAACCATGGAAGCTGCATCTTTAGCAACTTCGGTACCCGTTATTCCCATTGCAATACCAATATCTGATTGTTTTAAAGCTGGTGCATCATTGACACCGTCACCAGTCATCGCAACAAGGTGGCCAGTATCTTGCCAAGCACGAACGATGCGAATTTTATGTTCTGGCGATACTCTTGCGTATACGGAAATATTTTTGACACGTCTTCGTAATTCTTCGTCACTCATTTGCTCAACTTCTGCACCTTCCACCGCTTCTCCACCTTCAGATAAAATACCAATTTGCTTTGCAATGGCAGAAGCTGTTACCTTATGATCTCCAGTAATCATAACCGGTGTAATACCGGCTGCCTTCGCCTTCTCTACAGCCTCTTTCGACTCAGGTCTAGGTGGGTCCATCATGGCAAGTAAACCGACAAAAATTAAATCTGATTCATCATCTGTTGATACGTTGTGATGATCAGGAAGGATTTTATAACCAAGAGCTAATACTCGAAGACCATCTTTAGAAAATTCAAGGTTTGCTTGTAAAATTTTATGACGATCCTCATCCGTTAAATCTCTTATTCCATTAGATGTGGCCATCTTTACAACACGACTTAATAGGACATCTGGTGCACCTTTTGTAATCATTCGAGTCTCATCATTAATTTTATGTACCGTACTCATTAATTTACGGTCTGAATCAAAAGGCACTTCCGCTAACCTTGGATATTGTTTTCGTAAATCAAGTTCATCATCAAGTCCGATTTTTTCACCTAAATTAACCATAGCCACTTCCGTTGGATCTCCAATTTCCTTCCCATCTTCGGTTATGGCATCATTACATAAAATAGACATCGTCACAAACTTTTTACCAAAATCATTGTCAGCATCCCAATTATTTTTATCAATGATTTTATTATCGACATATAATTTCTGAATAGTCATTTTATTTTGAGTCAATGTTCCTGTTTTATCGGAGCAGATAACCGATACACTACCTAAACTTTCAACCGAATGAAGCTTTCGAATAATCGCATTTTCCTTTGCAAGTTTCTGCGTGCCAAAGGCAAGTACAATTGTAACGATAGAACTTAATGCCTCAGGGATCGCTGCAACAGCTAGTGAAACAGCAAACATAAATGAATCGACAAGCTCTCGTCCACGAAACATATCTAAAGCAAAAATAATAATAGCGATGAGAATAACAATAATGGCAAGTTTCTTACCAAAATTATCGAGACTGACTTGTAACGGTGTTTTCTTTTCTTTAGCACTACCTAGTAAATTGGCAATTTTTCCGATTTCCGTTTGCATACCAATATCGGTGACAACTATTGTTCCTCTTCCATAAGTAACAAAACTACCGGAAAATGCCATATTTGTTCGATCACCTATACCAACTTCTTCTGGAATCGCCTCAATGGTTTTATTCACACTCTCCGATTCACCTGTAAGAGAACTCTCGTTTATTTGTAAACTGGCACTTTCAAGAACACGTCCGTCCGCACTAACATAGTCGCCTGCTTCTAAGAATAAAATATCACCCACAACAACTTCCCTTGATGGAATTTCAATTTTTTTACCATCCCGTAATACTTTCGCAGAAGGGGAAGATAACGCTTTTAAACTATTTAAAGATTGCTCAGCCTTTACGTGTTGGATTGTGCCTAAAATCGCATTTAATATTAAAACAACAAGGATAACGATTGAACTTTCAAACTCTCCAATAAAAGCTGAAATAAGTGCTGCAACTAATAAAATAATGACTAGAAAATCTTTAAATTGTTCAAAAAACACTTGGACTGTGCTTTTCTTTTTCGCTTCCTCTAATTCATTAAAACCATATTCTTGTCTTCTTTTTTTTACTTTTTCATTCGTTAGACCTTGATCCGTAACCCCTAATTCTTCTAATGTCTCTTGAACGGACTTTTTATAAAACTGGGTCATTTTCATTCTCCTTTTACTTAGAAAAATTCCATATTTATATGATTTTATCTATTGACATTTTTATACATGAATCTCTTTCACTTATTTAGAAACCTTCACTTTTTTAATCTATTCCACGTTATATAAGAATGGATATAAAAAAGCTATATTTAGGGGTTTTCCTAAATATAGCACAATAATCGATCAAGTAAAGGAATCAATTTTGTCAATATTAGTACATACATATAGAATCACTGATCATAATATTTACATAACAAATACTATTTTTGTACCCTCATTAAAAATGTCTTCGTCCGTTCCGTTTTCGGATTTTCAAATATTTCTTCAGGTGAACCAGATTCAACAATTTCACCCTTGTCCATAAAGATAATACGATCGGCAACTTCACGAGCAAACCCCATTTCATGAGTAACAACAACCATTGTCATTTGTTCCTCAGCTAAATCCTTCATTACATTTAAAACTTCACCAGTTAATTCTGGATCTAATGCAGACGTCGGTTCATCAAACATTAAAATATCCGGATTCATCATGAGCGCTCTCGCAATGGCAACCCGTTGTTTTTGCCCACCGGAAAGCTTAGCTGGATAAGCATCGGCACGGTCCGCTAAACCTACCTTTTCAAGTAACTCTCTTCTTCTCCTTTCAACTACACTTGCACCTTCTTTTTTTACAAGTTTCGGTGCTAACTCTAAATTATCCTTAACTGTTAAATGAGGAAATAAATGAAAATGTTGGAACACCATGCCCATTTTACTTAAAATTTTTTGAATATCCTTCTGTTTTGCATATTGCCCATTTTTCACTAAATATTCACCGTCAATGGCTATATTGCCATCATCGATTGTTTCCAAATTAGCAATACTTCTTAATAATGTGCTTTTACCTGAACCAGATGGCCCGATAATGGCAACTACTTCTTTACGTTCTACTTGAAAACTGATTTGCTTTAATACGTCTAATTTCCCATATGATTTTTGCAAATTCTCTACCTTAATAATAGACACGTCGATCCCTCCTTTATTCGAATCGATATTTTCGTTCGATTCGTTTTAAAACCCAAGTCAAAGCAAGCGTAATCATTAAATATATAAAACCAGCTACAAAATAGGGTACGATTGTCGCATCTCTGTTAACGGCAGTTTGCGCAAAATGCAACAATTCGGGTACCGCTACAGCGTATAGTAAAGATGTATCTTTTACTAATGTAATAGACTCATTGGATACCGTTGGTAATGATACACGGATCATTTGAGGAATAATAATTTTTGTCATCGTTTGCCAACGATTGAAACCTAACACTTTGGCTGCTTCATATTGTCCGTTATCAATTGCTAGAAGGCCTCCACGGAAAATCTCAGCGAAATAAGCCGAATAGTTCAAAACAAAACCAACACATGCCGCTACAAAGCGATCTAACACTAAGTATTCCCCGATCACCGGTATTAATGGTAACCCGAAACAAATAAATAATAGTTGTAAAAGTAAAGGTGTTCCCCGCATGACATATATAAAACCTTGGACTAACCAAGATAGAGGTTTTATCCGGCTTCGA
Source organism: Heyndrickxia coagulans (assembly GCA_902796085.1). Classification (GTDB taxonomy): domain Bacteria; phylum Bacillota; class Bacilli; order Bacillales; family Caldibacillaceae; genus Pallidibacillus; species Pallidibacillus thermolactis. Next base: position 2,980 of record CADBNU010000224.1, on the reverse strand, counting down.
ACAGCCAATGTCAGAACAAAGCCAATCGGTATCGATAACAAAATGACAATAGCAAATAGTAATAATGTAATCTTAGCTCCTTCCAACATTGGCATGATTATCATTTCAAAATAATCGAATGACATACAAATCCTCCTTATTCCAGCATGTTTCATACTAAACAAAGTCATCTTAAATGCGATTTATAACGATAAAATGGCTGTCCAACGACAGCCCTAATTATTCCCTTTCCATTTGGTATTAATTCAATATTTTGTTTTCGCCAAACCACTTTTCAGATATTTCTGCTGCAGTTCCGTTTTTAATAATTTCATCCATTGCTTTTTGTACTTTTTCTAATAATTCATTGTTTCCTTTTTTTACACCAACTGCATATAATTCGGGAGCTAAAGATTCTTCTAAAACTTTATAAGTATCTGGTTTCAATGTCATATAATAATCAATGACTACCTCATCAATAACTACTGCATCGATTCTCCCATTATCTAGATCTTGTAAAGCTAGAACATTTGTTTTAAATTCCGTGATATCTTTTATTTCTGAAGCAATTTCAGAATTGTTTAATGCATTACTTGCTGAAGACTGGGCTTGTAATCCGACCGATTTACCAGCCAAATCATTTAAACTATTAATTTCTGAATCTTTTAAAGTCACAATGACTTGTGCATTGGCTAGGTATGGCTCAGTAAAAAGAACCTTTTGTTTCCGTTCTTCCGTTACTGTATAACCGTTCCAAATTAAATCGATTCTTCCGCTTTGTAGTTCTGTTTCCTTTGAACCCCAATCTATCGGTTGAAAGACAACTTTTGTATCCATTTGTTCACCAACCGCTTTCGCTAAATCAATATCAAAACCAACGATATTATTATTTTCATCACGAAATCCCATCGGTGCAAAGGCATCATCTATCCCAATTATTAATTGATCATTGCTATCCGTACTAGAAGAATCCGTGGAACATGCTCCAAGGGTTAGAATTACAATGAAGAGAAGAAAAATTTTTGTTAACCGTTTCATGTCTAGGTCACCTACTTTGAATTATTTAATCGTTTGATTCTATCGAACGAACTTTCATTGTTTAATTCTTTAACAAACTAAAATATTTGTGTTACATTCACATAGTAACATTTCTATTAATCTTAGTCAATAAATAAATTTACTGTATTAGCAAACTAAAGAATTATATTTATGAAAATCCTACGATAGAGTTACTGCTAATCAGTGTAACTCGCATCCTTCATATTTTCACAAAAAAAACCACCATTCTCTCAATGAGAATTTGAGAATGGCGTAAGTATTTATTCATACTCCTTTTCAAAAACTTTATTGCTACGTACTGTATCGAAATGGCGAACTAGTTTTTCAATTTCTGCTCGTTTAGATTCAAAAAATGGTGGCAACGACAATTTTTCCCCCAATGTTTCATACGACTCATCGCCCATAAAACCTGGACCATCGGTTGCAAGTTCAAATAGTATTTCTGGTGAAACCCGGGTATATAAGGAACCGAAATAATATCTTTCTACAAATCCAGAAGTACCAAAACGATACTCTCTTAAATGTTTATCCCATTCTTCTAAATCTTTTTTTTCATCAACTCGGAAAGCAGCGTGGTGAACCGTACCAAAACCTTGTCTGCCTGGAGGTAAAGTTGTATTATGTTCTAACCATACTTGGGCTCCATTTCCACCTTCGCCGACTTCAAAATTATAAAGATCCCCTTCTTTTCCAACTTGTCGAAAGCCGAAAACCGACTCTAAAACTTGTTTGAAATAATCCAAATAAGATACTCGAACAACGATTGGCCCAAGACCAGTAATTGCAAATTCTTCTGGGATTGGACCTTTTTTCCAAGGCGTGCCAGAAGGAACCCCTTTATTGTTTTCATCAGAAATTAATTGATAGTTCTGATCATCAAAATCAACAAATGATAACGATTTTTTACCAAACTGCTCTTTTATACCAAAATTTTTAACACCTAAACGGTTAAAACGTTTTTGCCAATATTCCAAAGCAGCATCATTTGGAACACGAAATGAAGTTTTAAATATTTCATTTGTTCCATGGTCACCTTTCGGAATTCCAGGAAAATCAAAAAATGTCATATCTGTCCCAGGTGCACCAACATCATCTGTAAAGTAGAGATGATAGGTTTGGATATCATCTTGGTTCACCGTTTTTTTTACGAGACGCATACCTAACACATACGTAAAAAATTCATATATCTTTTCTGCACTGCTTGTAATCGCAGTTACATGATGCAATCCTTTTAACTCTTTCATTATAAGTTCCTCCAAATTAATTTTGTTTCAGTTATTTCTAATTCGAGATAAATATATCATAATTCGACCTTCATTGCAATGAATTTATAATTTATAAACATATAGTTGTTTAAATATCAAAAAAGGAATAGCACATCATTGCTATTCCTTTCCTTACTATAATTGAATTAACGATTACTGAAAAATTCTTTTGCTTTTTCTAAATATACTTCTTCTTCTGGACGAAGATCTTCTTCATAATAGATTGCCTCAACCGGGCAGACTGCTTGACATGCACCACAATCTATACAGATAGCAGGGTCAATAAAATATTGATCTTCTCCCTTTTCTATACAATCGACTGGGCATACTTCAACGCATTCGGCTGCCAGTTCATTTTTACAAGGTGCTGTAATAACAAAAGCCATTTATTTTTCCCTCCCAAATTCACATCATATCATAATAAAAAACCATACTTATTATAATATACCATAGAATACATTGCTTACAGACTTAAGTTCGAAATTCCAAAAAACTGTAAGCCTTATCTTATTTATAGTAATAGGATAGTCACATGAATTCAAGATTTTTGATTCTCTCAGGGCTCTACTAAAAATTGTCCCATCATGCCTGCATCTTCATGCTCTAAAATATGACAGTGATACATAAAGATTCCTTCATGCTTAAACGTAGCAATCACTCTTACATTTTCACCAGGT
>CADBNU010000223.1 GCA_902796085.1 Heyndrickxia coagulans | reverse complement strand
GGCCGTTGATAAGACGGCCTTTTCTATTTATACACGTTTATTTTGAAGGCAATTTGGACATAATCTTAGCATATTTACCATAAATTGCGAGGTGGTATGGAATGGAACTAATTTGTCCAAATTGCCGGAGTAAAGATATCGGGAAAATTGGTATCAATCAATATTACTGTTGGAACTGCTTTATTGAATTATCGCTTTCAAAAGGGATTATTCATACGCATCAAGTGGAAGAAGACGGTACACTATCCTCACTTGATGATTTATTTTCTGAAGAAGAACGGCGTTACCATGCATAAAGTTTACCGTTTCTCCCAAACTACATTTGGGAGGCTTACTGATGGATATTAAGGTCAAATGGTTTTACCGCTTAGGTTTTTTACTTTTATTATTTATCGTTTTATTTGTTTTTATTAAAATAAGTCCCATTTGGCAACCGATTTTACGAGTGATTTTAACTGTTGCTTTCCCTTTTGTATTAGCCGCCTTTATCGCTTATTTACTTTATCCTTTTATTCACAAATTACATGAAAATGGTTTGCAATGGTGGCTATCCGTCATGATTGTTTATATCCTATTTTTTGGTGGGATCGGGTATGGAATCTATAAAGGGATTCCGATATTTATCCAACAATTACGGGATTTATCTGAGAATTTACCACAATTTTTTGCCCAATTAGAAGGAATTGTTGATACGATTGAAAAAAAGACAAAGTCGTGGCCGTTAGGTATACATAAACAAATTAATGAAAGTTTACATGTCATCTATGGTGAATTTGAACAAATTTTAGACCGGGTGAAAAACTTTTTTCTTTGGCTTTTGGAGTCAATCTTTTTAATTTTACTGATTCCTTTTATTGCTTTTTATATGATTAAAGATATTTCCTATTTAACGGATGCATTTTGGTCAATCGTTCCTAAAAAATGGCGCAAACAGATGAAAATATTTATTAGAAATGTAGATACTTCACTAGGAAGTTATATTCGTGGGCAGTTTATTGTATCTGCTACGGTCGGTACGATTTCAGCACTTCTTTTTTGGCTAATAAAATTAAAATATCCATTATTGCTAGGAGCTGTACTCGGGATGACCAATGTGATCCCTTATTTTGGCCCCATTATTGGAGCTGTTCCTGCAGTGATCGTGGCTGCTACAATGTCCATGAAGACCGTTATCCTTGTTATTGTCATTGTTATTGTGCTTCAATTTTTAGAAGGGAATGTTCTATCGCCATTAATTATGGGAAGATCATTACAAATGCATCCATTGATGATTATCTTCTCAATTTTGATCGGTGGTGAAGTCGGCGGTGTTGTTGGATTGATCTTTGCTGTCCCTATCGTTGCGATAATCAAAACGACCTTAAAACAGATCTTTGATCAAATTCAAAGTCGTGAAATTGAAGATGATCAAAATAAAATGGAAGAACAATGAAATAAAAAATACTGACGACTCGAATTTGACAAAAGTTTGAATGATGAAATATAATCCAATTAGGATAATTCATAACAATGAACACGTTGATGGAACGAGTATGTTACTACTAACTTTAAGAGAGGAATTTCCGTGGCTGAAAGAAATTCCAGTATAGGGTAACAGAAGGCTACTCCTGAGTGCAGCTAATCCCTGCCGCAAACCGGCGTTATCGGTTTTGAGTGATGGAAATCTTTCTAGTTTAGATTTTCATAACCAGGGTGGTACCACGGATACAAACTCTTCGTCCCTGAATTTTGGGAGAAGAGTTTTTTATTTGCTGTAAGTATGTATAACAGCTTTCGTTAACCATTTTAAATTATATGTTTTCTATAAATTCTCGTTCCAAAATGAAAGTTTAAAAGGAGGAAAACAATTATGAAAAAACTAACGAGTGCACAAATTCGTCGTATGTTTTTAGACTTTTTCCAAGAGAAAGGTCATAAAGTTGAACCTAGTGCTTCTTTAGTTCCAGTAGATGATCCGTCTCTTCTTTGGATAAACAGCGGTGTAGCTACATTGAAAAAGTATTTTGATGGACGTGTAAAACCTGAAAATCCAAGAATCACAAATGCACAAAAATCAATTCGGACAAATGATATTGAAAATGTTGGAAAAACTGCACGCCACCATACATTTTTTGAGATGTTAGGCAACTTTTCAATTGGAGATTACTTTAAGGAAGAAGCGATTCTTTGGGCATGGGAATTTTTAACAAGTCCAAACTGGATTGGTTTTGAACCAGAAAAATTATCTGTTACGATTCATCCGGAAGATGATGAAGCCTATAAAATTTGGCATGAAAAAGTTGGTATACCGGAAGAACGCATCATTCGATTAGAAGGGAACTTTTGGGATATTGGGGAAGGACCAAGTGGACCAAACTCAGAAATTTTCTATGATCGAGGATCAGAATATGGTGATGACCCAAATGATCCAGAATTGTATCCAGGTGGGGAAAATGAACGCTACTTAGAAATTTGGAACTTAGTGTTCTCTCAATTTAATCATAACCCAGATGGTACATATACTCCATTACCTAAGAAAAATATTGATACCGGTATGGGACTAGAACGGATGGCATCCGTTATACAAAATACGAAAACAAACTTTGAAACAGATTTATTCTTGCCGATTATTCAACAAACCGAAGCGATTTCGGGGATGAAATATGGGGAAAATACAGACCAGGATGTTGCATTTAAAGTGATTGCTGACCATATTCGAACGGTAGCTTTTGCAGTCGGTGATGGAGCATTGCCTTCTAATGAAGGACGTGGATATGTGTTACGTCGTTTACTACGTCGTGCAGTTCGCTACGCAATGAAAATTGGCATTGAACGTCCGTTCATGTATGAATTAGTTCCAGTTGTTGGTGAAATCATGGCAGATTACTATCCAGAAGTACGCCAAAAGTGTGATTTTATCCAACGCGTGATAAAAAATGAAGAGGAACGATTCCATGAAACCATTCATGATGGATTAGCTATCCTTTCTGAAGTGATTAATAAAGCGAAAGAAAATGGCAAAGAGACAATTGATGGGGTTGATGTTTTCCGTTTATACGATACGTATGGATTTCCGGTGGAATTAACAGAAGAATATGCGGATGAAGCTGGTTTGAAAATTGATTTAGACGGATTCGAAAAAGAAATGCAAGTGCAACGGGAACGGGCAAGACAAGCGCGTCAAGATGTCGATTCCATGCATGTACAAGGCGGAGATTTAGGTGATTTCACAGCGGAAAGTAGTTTTATTGGATACGATAAACTAGAATCTGAAGCAAAAATTATTGGCATTTTTAAAGATGGTATAAAACAAGATTCTGCTTCAGCCGGTGAAGAAGTCCAAATTATCTTAGATCAAACACCTTTTTATGCAGAAATGGGTGGTGAAATTGGCGACCGAGGTGAAATTCGTGGAGAAGGTTTTAAACTGGAAGTAAAAGATGTTCAAAAAGCACCTCACGGTCAAAATTTACACCATGTAAAAATTGTTGAAGGTACGATTCAAGAAGGATTACATGCATTTGCCCAAGTTGATTCGATCAGCCGAAACAATATCGAGAGAAACCATTCCGCTACGCACTTGCTTCATCAAGCGTTAAAAGATGTACTCGGTTCACATGTTAATCAAGCAGGATCTCTTGTTGAATCTGACCGGTTACGGTTTGACTTTTCCCATTTTGGACAAGTGACTGAGGAAGAAATTGAACAAATTGAACGACTTGTTAACGAACAAATTTGGGCTTCAATTCCTGTGGAAATTTCCTATAAGCCATTGGAAGAAGCTAAAGCTATGGGAGCCTCTGCATTGTTTAGTGAAAAATATGGTGATGTCGTTCGTGTCGTTCAAATGGGCGACTTCTCCATCGAATTATGTGGTGGTTGTCATGTAAATAATACGGCTGTAATCGGTAGTTTTAAAATTATTTCTGAAAGCGGAATTGGTGCAGGAACTCGTAGGATTGAAGCAGTAACAGGTGAAAAAGCTTATCAATTTATGCGTGATCAAATGAACCTTCTAAAAACGGTCGCTAAAAAGTTAAAAACTAAAGTGGAGGATGTACCAACAAAAATCGAACACTTACAACAGGAAATCAAGGAATTGCATAAAGAAATCGAGTCATTAACAGGAAAACTTAGCCACTTAGAAGCTGGAAACTTACTTGATGCAGTAAAACAAATTAATAGTATAAATGTGTTAGTAAGTAAAGTTGAAATTACGGAATCCAATCAATTACGAACAATGTTGGATGACTTAAAACAAAAAATTGGATCCGGTATAATTGTCCTGGGAACTGTCCATGATGAAAAAGTACAGTTAATTGCAGGTGTTACGAAAGACCTAACCGATCAATACCATGCAGGAAAACTAATAAAAGAAGTCGCTGCAATCTGTGGTGGCGGCGGTGGTGGACGTCCAGATATGGCTCAAGCAGGCGGTAAAAATCCAAACAAGCTAAATGAAGCTCTTCAATTTGTCGAAGAATACGTAAAAAACATTTCATAAAATGGATAAGTAGTGTACAATGAAAGCAAGAAGTGTTTGAAGGAAGTAGAGAGCGAGGTGCTTTTCCTATGGGTTCACTTGACCGGACGATGAAATTTAATTTTTCCGAAGAACCGTTAGAACAAGAAGTTAAAGAAGTAATATTCCAAGTTTTTTCTGCCCTCGAGGAAAAAGGGTATAATCCGATTAATCAAATTGTCGGATATTTATTGTCTGGTGATCCTGCTTATATTCCAAGACATAAAGATGCGCGGAATATTATTCGTAAACTTGAACGAGATGAAATTATTGAAGAATTAGTAAAATCCTATTTACAACGACAACGTGAGGAAATGTAATGCGAATTATGGGTTTAGATGTCGGGTCTAAAACGATAGGCGTTGCAGTGAGCGACGCCTTTGGTTGGACCGCACAGGGAATTAAAACAATTAAAATAGATGAAGAGAATGAGCAATTTGGACTAGATGAACTTAAGGAAATCATCGATCAGTATGGAATAGAAAAGATCGTGATCGGTTTACCGAAAAATATGAACGGTACGATTGGTCCGCGAGGGGAAGCAAGCATTGCTTTTAGTGAACGAATAAAAGAAACGTTTACTCTCCCGGTTGTCCTATGGGATGAACGTCTATCTACAATGGCCGCAGAACGTGTTTTATTAGAAGCCGATGTAAGCCGAAAAAAACGGAAAAAGGTCATTGATAAAATGGCAGCTGTTATGATTTTACAAGGTTATTTAGACAGCCAAAATCATTAACGGAAATGTGTATTGAATTTTCTATATAGGAGGATATTTTTATGGAGGATGCAAATCAAATTACAATCATTGACGAAGACGGTAATGAAGAACTGTGTGAAATTCTTTTTACTTTTGAATCTGAAGAGTTTGGCAAATCATATGTACTTTATTACCCAGTAAGTGCAGAAGAAGATGAAGATGGTGAAATTGAGATTCATGCTTCTAGTTTTAAACCAGGTAAAGATCAAGGTGAATTAATGCCGATTGAAACCGACGAAGAATGGGATATGATTGAAGAAATGCTTGCTACGTTTATGGCGGAAGATGAAGAATAAAGGAATGATGATGGAAGAGCGACTTTTTAAGTCGCTCT
>CADBNU010000222.1 GCA_902796085.1 Heyndrickxia coagulans | reverse complement strand
TTGGCAAAGGAACTTGGGGAGTATGGAATAGGTCAATATATGACCGTTATTCCGGTGATCGGCTTACTTATGATTATTGCTAGCTTTGAGTTAGATATATCCGTTTCTAAATTTGTTGCAGAACGAGAAGAGAAGTACCATTTAACATTGTTACGTTTTGCGATGAAACTTACATTCCTCATCATGACTGTATTGCTAACAGGAGTAGCGATCATGTTTATTTTCTTCCCATTATTTAGTGAGATTCACCCAGCCATACGCTGGTTAATTTTATTATTGATTCCGATATTAACCGTTGCGTCAATTGCTCGAGGATACTTTATGGGGATACAAAAAATGAGTAAGATTGCGACCGCTAACCTTTTTAGGAGAGGAACTCATCTGTTTTTGCTCGTTTTGTTGTTTCAATTGTTTGATTTTGAATTAGAAATGTCGATTTTAGTAGCTTTATGTGCAATCATTGGTAGTGAATTACTTGTGTTGATTTATTTAATGTCTGCCTATTTTATGCAAATTAAATATTTGAAAAGTCGCCCGGTCGAAAGGATATCGAAAAATAAAATATTAAGAAGTTTAATGGAAGTTTCGTTGCCAACAACAGCGATGCGAATCTTCTATGCGGTAACGCATGCGATTCAACCTTTTTTTATAAAATTTATCCTTGTTTCAGCTGGACTTTCAATGAATGAGGCTACAGAACATTTCGGAATGGTAACAGGGGTCGCTATGACCATTGGATTTTTCCCGGCGTTTATTGCTCATTCTCTTAATACAGCACTAATTCCCAATGTTTCAAACGCTTTTGTTAACACTGACCAGTCCCGGCTTGTTCGTTTATTACGACAAGTAATTGGCTTAACTATGCTTTATGGTGTCCCGGTTTGCTTTCTATTTTATTATTTTGCGAATCCTTTAACGAGTATGTTTGTTAAATCAAGTATGGCATCCTATTATTTACAATTGATGTGGCCATATTTTCTACTTCATTACTTTACGATTCCGTTACAAGCTTTTTTAATTGGAATGGGGATGGTTAAACATGCTTTTATCCATAATATTTGGGCAACAGTAGTAACATTTGTGATTATGTATTTATTTGGTTCAAGCAGTGTTTTTCAAATGGATGGTGTAATTTTAGGAATGAATACTGGGGCGATGGTATTGATGTTATTGCATTATTTTGTTGTGTGTAAAAAAATCGGTATCTCACTTACATTGAGCAAAAAGGAGCCAATGTATTATGAATAATAAATGTAGTTATGCACATATAAGAGGCATCCAAAAGTGGACACCCCTTGTTTATTTTTCATATCCTTCAACAACTAAATCTAATTTACCCGTTTTCGGGTCAATGACTAAGCCATGAACAGGAGTATCGGGTGGAAATAGTGGATGGTTTTTGATTGTACTTACACTTTTTCTTACGCTCTCTTCTACATTTCGAAAGCCTGTTAACCACTTTTGTAACTCTATTCCTGACGCATTCAGCGTATGCAATGTATCTTCGGAAATTCCCCGTTCCATCATAATTTTTGTCATTTCGTCGTGGGCTAAATTGGCCATCCCACAATCATGGTGTCCAATAACCATTACTTCTTTCGCTTTTAAAGTGTAAATAGAAACTAAAATACTTCTCATTATACTTCCGAATGGTTCTGTAATTAAAGCTCCCGCATTACGTAAAATTTTCGCATCACCATTTTTTAAGTTCATAGCATCGGGAAGAAGCTCGAGGAGTCTTGCATCCATACAAGTCAGGATGACAAGGCGTTTATTTGGATATTTATCTGTCTCATATTTGATATATTTTTGTTCTTGAACAAACTTTTCGTTATGCTTTAAGATTTCTGAAAGAATGGTCACTTATAACTCCCCCTACAAGAATCGACTAGTATCATGTCTAAATCATAAAATAGTTGATTGTATCATTTATTTTACTAAGGAATAAAATTAATTTTATATAACTTGCTAACGAACAACTACTGCTGTTCCGGTTGCGATCACCATCATCATACCGTCACGTAGCGTTTCAAAATCTAAGTCAACACCGACAACTGCATTTGCACCTAATCTTTTTGCTTTTGTGATCATTTCTTCAATTGCGTGTTCTCTTCCTTCTGATAATTTATCTTCATAGGCTCCTGAACGACCACCAATAAAGTCCGTTACACTAGCCATAAAGTCTCTAACCACGTTCGCCCCCATAATGATTTCTCCAGAGACGATACCCTTATATTCAATAATATCTTTACCTTGCAAAATATCTGTTGTAGAGACAAGCATCTTTTTCCCTCCTAAAAATTAATTAATAATTTTACGTCTTTGATTAGAGAAAAGTTTCATCGCGTAGCGGGAAAATTAATTTTTTCATGTCGAGGAACTTTAAGTTAAAATACGATCGCCCAGTTTCCATTTCTAAAAATAGGTTCTGCTTGACCGTCTTTCGTTATACCATCGATATTCATTTCACTTGATCCAATCATAAAATCAACATGGACGATACTGTGGTTTACTCCATTTCTCAGTAACTCCACTTGGCTCATTTGTTTCCCGCCTTCAACACAGAACGCATAACCACTGCCAATGGCCAAATGATTTGAAGCATTTTCATCAAATAAGGTACTATAGAATAAAAGATTTGAGTGTGATATCGGAGAGTCGTTTGGGACTAGGGCAACTTCACCTAAATATTGGGACCCATCATCAGTATTGATTAATTCTTTTAAAAGAGCTTCTCCTTTTTCTGCTGTAACATCCACAATGCACCCATTTTCAAATTTTAAAGTGAATTTTTCTATTACATTTCCACCATAAATTAACGGTTTTGTACTTGTTACATAGCCGTTGACATCGTCTCTTTGTGGAACAGTGAAAACTTCTTCGGTTGGTAAGTTCGCCATGAATTCGATACCTTCTGAGTTAATACTACCTGCTCCACACCATACATGTCTTTTTGGCAAACCAATCATTAAATCTGTTCCTGGAGCAGTAAAATGTAGTTTTTGATATTTTTTCTTATTTAAATAGTGAACAGCTTTATGGAGTTGCTCATTATGTATTTTCCAAGCTTGCATTGGATCTTCTTGATCTATACGGCAAGTTTTAAAAATTACATCCCAAAGTTTTAAAACGCGGTCTTTTGGTGGCACTTCTGGGAATACTTTATCAGCCCAAGCTTGAGTTGCGGCCCCGACAATAGACCAGCTCATGTAATCTGATTGTACCAATTGTTGAAATCTTTTTAAGGCTGTTGCGGCTGCTTTTTTGGATTTGGAAATCCGTTTTGGATCAACTTCGCAAAGTAAGTCAGGGTTAGGTGAATCAATGGAAAGGAAAGCGGCTCCTTGTTCAGCTAGTTCATTACGTTCCATCGCTTGGTAGTGCGGATAATTATCAAAGACTTCATCAGCTGCATAGATATATTTTAATTTCGTAACTATATCATCTTTCCAGTTCACACGAACTTCTTTGGCTCCGGCTTCATAAGCTTTTTTTACAATTAAACGAATAAACTCAGCATTTTCAATAGATCCATTGACAACGAGTACTTGTCCTTTTTGAATGTTGACACCGACTTTAACAGCAAGTTCTGCGTATTTTTCTAAATTATTTTGAAATTCACCCATTAAGAATCCCTCTTTATTAAATTTTTTATTAATTTATTTTATCAAAAGTTGTCAATTAATGGTAATCTATTATTATTATAAAACTGAAAATTTTGAAATAAACTTATAGGATTTGAGTATATGTTTCGAATTGTCTTTTTAGTTAATTGTTAGCATAAACTCGTTAAATATAAAACTATAAGGATGATGCAAATGACTCCATTTACGGAAAAAGTCATACAAATCATAAAATCTATACCAGAAGGAAAAGTTATGACTTACGGTCAAATTGCACGTTTAGCCGGAAGTCCTCGTGGGGCAAGACAAGTTGTTCGTATTTTACATTCATTAAGTGAAAAATATCAATTACCTTGGCATCGTGTGATTAACGCAAAGGGTGAAATAGCCTTTAAAGATGAAGAGTTACGCTTTAAACAGATTACGTTATTATTAGAGGAAGGAGTTGTCGTTGATAAACATGATCGAATTGATTTAAGGACATATCGTTATCATCCACTGAATGATCTTTTTTTATGAGTTTATTAAAGGAGGGAAAGTATGATGGAATTCTGGCGAATTGCTGATGACAAAATAAAGAAGGCATATGAAGAAGGGGAGTTTGACAATTTACCTGGATTTGGAAAACCATTGGAGTTAGATGACGATTCGGGTATTCCTAAAAACTTACGAATGGCCTATCGAATTTTAAAAAATGCAGGTTATAAATCGGAAGAAGATAATGAAATAAGAAAAGAGATAATGACCATTGAGGATTTAATTAAATCTAGTACAAATGAGGAAGAACGTGAGCTTCTTGTGAAAGACTTGAATAAAAAGCTGCTGCAGTATAACGCCCTACTATCAAAACGAAGAATAAAGACGAATTCAACAGTGTTTAAAAACTATCAAAATAAGATCGAAAACCGGTTGTTATAATAAAACTAAATTTCCCATCATTTTCTAATTTTTACAGGTTGATGATGATTATGTATAAAGAAAATAGAGCTTATAGATGCGTTTACTGAATTTGAAATGGAATGATGCTGGAACTGGAAAAATAATGGAGTTAGACTATTAAGAAAACGATGATGACGATCGTTATTAAATTTAGTTTTTTAGGCTGTACGAAGTCGTGCGTACAGCTATTTTCATTGTTTTTTTTAGAAACATTAATGAAAAGCATTTGCTTTAATCGTTCGTATAATGAATAATAAATATGATAAAATATTATTTCATGATGTTGAACTTATATATATTTAATAGTTGTAATAGCATCTGTTTATGTGAATATAAATACTTGAAGAGGGTGGAATGATGATCACATTAAAATCTAAACGTGAAATCGATGCAATGCATGAAGCAGGTAAGCTTCTTGCTTCTTGCCATAAAGAAATTGCAAAAATGATTAAACCGGGCATTAGTTCTTGGGATATTGAAATGTTTGTTAGAGAATATCTAGAAAAGCATAATGCCATTCCAGAACAGATTGGATACCGCGGCTACAAATATGCTACATGCGCAAGTATTAATGATGAAATATGCCATGGTTTTCCTAGAAAAACACCGTTAAAAAAAGGTGATATTGTGACAATTGATATGGTTGTTAATTTAAGAGGCGCATTGGCAGACTCAGCTTGGACTTATGCAGTGGGGGAAATATCTGAGGAAAATAAAAAATTAATGGAAGTCACAAAAAATGCTTTATATAAAGGAATTGAACAAGCAAAAATTGGCAACCGCATTGGAGATATAGGTCATGCCATTCAAACGTATGTTGAACAAGAAGGGTTTTCTGTCGTTCGTGAATTTATTGGTCATGGTATTGGACCTTCAATGCATGAGAAGCCTGATGTTCCACACTATGGTTTACCAGGTAAAGGACCACGTATCCGGGAAGGGATGGTTTTTACAATTGAACCGATGGTGAATGTTGGGACTTATTTATCGAAAATGGATTCGAATGGTTGGACAGCTCGTACAATTGATGGGAAAAATTCAGCTCAATATGAACATACCATAGCAATTACAAAAGACGGTCCAATTATTTTAACAGACCAAGATCACTTAGATTAACATAAAACTCCTGGAAGAGTACGGAGCGCACTCAATATTTCCAGGAGTTTTTGCGATGTTACCGAGGTTATTACTTGTTACGTAAATTACCTAATTCTTCAGCGATTGCTTGAATTTCAGCTGGAGAGAAACTGTCCCTTCTCATAACTAATTCATAAATATCAACGAGTTCTTCGTAACGTTCTTCGTTAATATCGCTTGATTTAAGCGCATCCATATTAATAAAGTTCAGCTTTTCTAAAATGACTTCTAACATGTATTCAATGTTTTCCTGACTCTTTACAGATAAGTTCATTTTTTCGTTCCTTTCCATCCGTTTTGTTACCATCTTATCATAGGTTAATTAAGTTGTAATTATATTCAATCAAAGAATTATAAAATTTTGATATAATGCTGATTAGATATAGATCATTAATAATTATATTAAAGGTGAGGATAATGATTCGTGTATTATTTGTTTGTTTAGGTAATATTTGCCGGTCTCCAATGGCTGAAGCGATATTTCGTGATTTAATAAAAAAAGAAGGATTAGAGGATCAAATTATAGTAGACTCAGCTGGTTTAGGGAGTTGGCATATTGGTGAGCCTCCTCATCGAGGTACTCGTGAAATTTTAAAGAAACATGATATTGCTTATGATGGTTTAGTTGCAAGACAATTTAAAGTAAATGATTTAGATGAATTTGATTATATTATTGCCATGGATAATGCAAACATAGCGGGGATTAATCGACTAAAACGAGAGAATCCACGTGCTAATATAGCGAAGTTAATGGACTTTGTATCAGATACAACGGAAAACGAAGTACCAGATCCGTATTATACAGGGAATTTTGAATTGGTTTATGAGCTCGTATCAGCAGGCTGTCACGCATTACTGGAGCATATTAAAAATGAAAAAGGGATCACATAAGTTTTTGAGGTATTTTTACATAAATTGAATTGCTCGATTGACTCAATAAGCAAAATGCTTTGTTATCCGAAAGGTTTCTAATGACAAAAAACATGATATCAATTAACAGAAATGAATTGGTAAAGTCATTGCTATTAAACCTGAACAAGAGTTGTATAAAAAATTGAAGGGATGTGGATATATGACGTCCAGTAAATTTTGGAAAGGACTTGTAATTGGTGCTATGGTTGGTGGTGCTGTTACTTTATTAGATAAAGAAGTCCGAAAACAAGTTGCAGAGGATAGTAAGAGAGTTGGTAGAAAAATAAAGGATGTAGTTTCTCATCCACAAAAAACGGTTGAATGTATCCAAAATAAAGTAAATCAATTTACACAAGCGTACCGAAATATAAGTGAAGATTTACAGTTTATTTCTGAAAAGGCGACAGAGATAAAAAAGTTGAGTCAAAATACAATTGAGACAGTACAAGAATTGAAACAACCTACAAAAAAGATAAATGACGATCTTTCCCAAATGCATGAATAAAGTAAAAAGTTACACAATCTAAACAAATCATATTTCTATCTATTTCGCGCACATTATTTATAAGCGGTAATAAAACAGGTGGGACAAATGAACATACAAAAATTTATTGAACGATATAAGGATAACTGGTTTGTAAAGCTTTTTATTCGTATTGAAAAACATGAGGCACTGGGGTATTCTGCTCAGTTAGCCTATTTTTTTCTATTATCGTTATTTCCTTTGTTAATATCTGTTTTTTCCATTTTGCCTTATTTGCCGATTGATCAACACCATATTATGGATTTTCTGAAGGACTTTGCACCAGGAGAAACCCTTGATTTTATAAGGGATAATCTAAATTCTATATTTGCAAGTCAAAATAGCGGCTTATTATCTTTTGGGATTATAGCAACTCTTTGGGCGGCGTCTAACGGAATGAACGCAGTCATTCGTGCTGTCAATCGGGCTTATGAAATTGAGGAGAACCGGCATTTCCTCATTGTTCGTGGTATGTCGGTTATACTGACGATTGTGATGATTTTTGTTTTTTTTGTTGCTTTACTTATACCTGTATTTGGCAAAAACATAGGTATTTATATTTTCTCAAAACTTGGAAAGACCGCCGAATTTATTCACGTATGGTCAACGATCCGTTGGTTTATTAGTTCACTTATACTTTTTATTGTATTTAGTGTTGTCTATACGATTACTCCAAATCGAAAAATACAATGTTTAACTGTATTACCTGGTGCTATATTTTCAACAGTTGGATGGATTGCATCATCTATTGGTTTTTCGTTTTACGTTAATAATTTTGGTAATTATACATTGATGTATGGAAGTTTAGGTGTCATCATAGTTTTAATAATTTGGTTTTATTTAACGGGAGCGGTTCTTATTATTGGAGGAGAAATTAATGGATTAAATGAGGAAATGAAAAGGGGAAAGAAATGCGATTGATGGGAGATATAGATATAAAAAATTAACTAGAAAAGTTAAAGAATTCAATGAAGCTAAATTCTCTTTAATAAAGTACAAGAGGGCAGATTTATTGTGTCTACCCTCTACAGAACAAACTTAAGCTTTTAATAATCGCAGGCTGTTTAAAATGACTAAAATCGTACTCCCTTCATGGCCGATGACTCCTAATGGAAGGTCAATGACTTGGTAGAAGTTAGACAGCACTAATAAAATAATGATACTGATTGAAAAAGCAAGGTTTTGTTTGACAATGCGATTCATCTGTTTCGATAATTGAATAGCTTTACCAATTTTTGATAGTTCGTTTTTCATGAGTACAACATCGGCTGTTTCTAATGCAACATCGGTACCTTCTCCCATTGAAATACCTACATTAGCAGTTGCGAGTGCAGGTGCGTCATTAATGCCATCACCGACCATGGCTACCGTTCCGTAAGTATTTTTTAATTTTTTTATTTCGTTTACTTTATGTTCTGGTAAACAATCAGAAATATATTCATGAATCCCTATTTCTTTGGAGATTGATTTTGCAGTGCTTTTATTGTCCCCTGTAAGCATGACTGTTTGCACGCCAAGCTTTTGTATGTCTTTTATGGCTTGCTTCGACTCTTGACGAATAACATCTTTTAACGCAAATAGTCCGATTACATCATTATTTTTTTGTACAAATACGACAGTTTTCCCTTCTGATGCAAAAGTTTCCAGCGATTCTTGACTAACATGTGAATTAAAATTTATAAAACCTTTTTTTCCGATTTTCCAAGTGTCTCCATTTATTTTACCTTGAATCCCCCATCCACTTATATCTTCTACAATTTCAGGTTCGATAAAATCGATTTTATGTTTCAAACCGTATTGGACAATGGCCTTTGCTAGTGGATGGTTTGATTGTTTTTCAATCGAAGCGACACATTGTAAAATATATTGCTTTTCTGATTTATTCGTATCCGTAACGACAAAATCTGTTACTTCAGGTTTACCCTTTGTTAATGTACCTGTTTTATCGAAGGCTACTGCTTTTAAGTTGCTGAGCTTTTCTAAATGAACCCCACCTTTAAACAAAATGCCGTTACGTGCGCCGTTAGAAATGGCAGATAGGACTGCTGGTGTTATGGAAGCGACAACGGCACAAGGGGAAGCAACAACAAGGAGTACCATAGCTCGATAAAAGGTTTCATTCCAACTCCAATTAAACAAATAGTGAGGGAGGAACATCATTATACCGACTGCTATTAAAACGATATAAACATATCTTGCTTCAAAACGATCAATAAATTGTTGAGAAGGCGATTTATCATTTTGCGCGTGTTGAACTAAATCGATAATTTTTTGAAAAAGCGTTTCACTATTGGGTTTCGTAATTTGAACGGTAATCGCTCCGTTCCCATTGACTGTTCCAGCAAAAACTTGGTCATTAACTTCTTTTGGTACAGGCATCGATTCCCCAGTAATTGCTGCTTCGTCAACACTTGTCCGCCCTTTCGTAATGACACCATCGGCAGGAATTTGTTCACCTGGTTTTACTAAAATAAAATCTCCAACGTTTAATTTTTCTACTGGAATTCGGACCTCATTTCCATCTTTGATGAACCGGGCTTCTTTTGGTTGTAACTTCATCAATGCAGTTAGTTCTTTATGGCTTTTATTTGTCGTATATGTTTCTAAAGCCCCGCTGACAGCAAAAATGAAAATTAAAATGGCACCTTCTTCCCAATAACCAATAATAGCTGAACCAATCGCTGCTAGAATCATTAAGATTTCAACATTAAGGGATTTTTCAGCAATCGTTTCAGTGATCCCTTCCTTTGCTTTAAAAAATCCTCCAACTACATATGCTGTAAGAAAAAAAGCAACGGATGCCGTTTCCATTTCAAATTTTCCTAATAACCAACCAAGAAAAATAAAAAATCCACTAAGGATAGCAAAGATAATTTCTAATATCGATTCATATAGCTCAAATCTTGCTTTTAAAGGAGAATTGCTTTGACTTGCCTTTACATTTTGAAGGTTGGTTTCCATTTCGTTCTTCCTCCTATCTAATTGAGAATGAGTATCCCTTTCAAATAAAGCATCTTTTTTTAATTGAGAATGAGTATTAAAATCATTGGTTTGGAAGTGTTGATTTTTGTTATCAAAATTCTATATCGTCCTTGTTTTTATCTATTTTACCATATTTTATATAAAAATAAAGAGATTTGTTATTTGTAATTATAATTATTATAAATAAGTAATTATTATAAATAAAAAGCTGACCTAATTTGGTCAGCTAATCATAATTTAGCCTGTTTTATCTAAATATTCATTTTGGTGTTCATGGTTCCGATAGGAGAGAAGACCGATAAAAATAAGAAATAAAATAATAGCGATAAAATATAAAAAACTAAAATTTGAAAATTGGTCAATAGCTAGACCGCCAAGAAATGGACCGAAAATACTACCTAAACTAAAACAAATACTAATTAATAAATTTCCTGCTGGTAATAATCGTTTTTCAACTGTATCAGTTAAATATGCAATGCTTAAGGAATAAGTGGAGCCGAGCAGCATTCCAGCAATAAAGAATAAAATAATCAGCATGGTTGCTGAGTCTTCAAATAAACCTGCAGCCATAAAAATAACGCTACCGATAAACAATGATGAAAGCAAAACTTTTCTACGGCCGAAATAGTCGCTCATCATTCCAAGAGGTAATTGAAACACAATCCCGCCAATTGCAAATGCAGAGATTATAATCGACAAATATTCGACTTCAAAACCAAGTCTTAATCCGTAAACAGGGAAATTTCCGTTTAATGATGCTTCTAATACTCCGTAACAAATAGCCGGTAACAGTGGTGCCCAGGCATAGCGTAGGACTTTACTAAAATTTTTAAAGGTCGATCGTAATTGTCGTGAATTTGTTTCATTTTCACTTTGTTCAGGGAATTCATTTTTGAGTAATAAGGCAGCCAATAACGCAATAAAGCTCAAAGTTCCTGCAATAAGGAATGGAAGTTTTTCGTTAAAGACCAATAATCTTGTAAATAACGGACCGATGGCAAATCCAATCCCGAAAGATAACCCATACAAAGAGATATTTCGGCCTCTTTTTTCTTGTGGTGAAAAGGAGGTTATCCAGGTTTGGGATGAAAAGTGTAAAGCTTGATCACCAATGCCAATGAATAAACGCAAAATAAACCAAAATAGCAGTGAGTCCCAAATAGTAAAAGCAAATAAAGATAAAACAACGGTTAAACCACCTACAATAATTAAAGGCTTATAACCGAACTTACGTAACGGAGCCTCCATAAAAGGCGATGCAACGAATACACCGATATATAACGCTGTTGCATGAATTCCGTTAACTGTCGAAGGGATTCCATGGTTTTCTAATATTACTGCGATCGTTGGTAGTAACATGCCTTGTGAAAGACCAGAAATACTAACGAGGATAATAAGAAGCCATAATCGTAATTTAAACTGATTCATATTTTGTTACTCCTAATGTTGTTAAAGTTTTACAAGAGGCTTGTATATTTCCGATTTCAAATTTGATAATATCTCTGAATTAAAAGATTGACAAGTAAAATATTTATGATTTGGGATTAAATAGCGATAGTAAATACAAACTTGGAGATAAGTGATGTAAAGGATTTGTTGAATCAAAAAATTTACAATTTTTATAGCAGAGTATGTATAAATGATAACCGGGAGGCCATAGACCACCCGGTAAGTGATGCTATATAAATCTTTTTATAAGAATTATTTACTCAAATATCACCACCTAATATAAACTGGCTAATCTAGTAGAAAGGTTCATGCAAGCAACTAACTGAAAACGGTGTCTTTTTTGCATAGGAAAGTGTTAAGGAAAAGTATACTTTCCTACTTCTTGCATAAGATTAACAACGCCTCTTGTCACCCTCAGTAGTCGTCAATTGGCGTGTTCTTTCTTATCCCTCCTTAACTCGTTTCTTTAGTTGAGCTTACCTTTCCTTTCCCCCCTTTGCCTGTTGGTATTATTAATGTTATTAAAGACAATTTGTCAATATTCTAACTTTATTAAAATTTTTTCAGTGAAATTTGTGGATAAGATTAACAAGGATTGTGAAAAATAAGGGCAAAAGTAGCATGGAAGGAGATTTTTGCAGCATGAAAAAACGAATCGTTAGACCGTTATTATTAGTATTAGCTTTGATACTGACAACTTCATTAAACGTACATACTGGTCATGCAGCTAAGGGGGAAGCAGACAAAAATCCGAAACAAGAGGAAAAATTAGAAGAAAAGAAAGATGAAAAGAAAGAAGAAAAACAAGAACAACCATCTGCGAAATTTAAAATTCCAGACTATGTGTTAAATGTCACGAAAGAAAATACGTATCCGAACCCTTCACAAGATTTACCACAGTTAGAGCCAAGTAAATTGACAAAGTTGTTATTGGAAACATCGGAAGTGAAAATAGAAAATCCAGAACTTATTCTATTATTGAATGAAACAACAATTAATAAGCCAATTGTGGCTTTAGGATATCGTGCAACAATCTATTTAGGTAGATGGCCATTAAATTATGAATCAAAGGAAACATCAACGAATTGGGAATATCAAAAAGTAAATACAAATTTTTACGATAATCGCGGTGGAAAAGCACCATATAAATTTCACTATGTACAAGAAACCCAAAAAATTGTAAGAGGTGGGTTAACAGCAAAGGTCCCACGTGCAAATGATGTAAAGAAAATGATGTTATTAAAAGCTGCGGAAAAAACAGAATTACCATTATCCTTTGATACTGTTATCGGTGCCGGTACGAAAAAGGATCATTTCTATAATATTCCAGCTAAACGTTTAGGATATTTGGATGCATACGCAACCGCTGTAAATGAAAAAGGGACTGTTACTTATGGTGAAGTATATCTTGTGTTAAAGGGAGGAAAAAAATCAATCATCATTAAGAATGTAACTTCACAAGGAATTGGGGCATGGATTCCAATTCAAGACCATTTATCATTTAAATTTAGTGCGGTTGAAGTTCCGAGATGAAGTAATATCGAAAAAATACCATTAAAATCTTGGAAATTATTAAGATAACGTTTTCTAATAAGAAAGAAGGTGTATAATAAAGAAGAATTAGTTAAAGCGAAGGGAGCAATATCGTTGCAAAAAATTGAAAAAAGTCAATTGGACGTATTACAAGAGCGTTTTCATACATTTATGGAAACATTAGAATCAATTGAACCTGAGAAAGTGGACTTAGCTGAAATTGATCATTTAATTGAAATGATTGATGAAATAGAGGAAAAGTTTAAAGAATTAAAAGATGATGATCAGTAAACTAGAGACTCTCTGCATTTAGCGGAGAGTCTTTTTAATGTAACTTCTTCTGAAAAAAGTGGCAAGGTAAATTTGTCAAATTCAGAAGTTCGTTGGATTTTTTAACCAGATGTTTAAACAGGCAAATTTCGCATGATTTCCTTGCCGAAAGAGAAACTAAGAAAAAAAGGAAAGGAAGAGGAAATTTGAAAAAATATTTTGCCATTATCTTTGCCTTTTGTAGCTTAATATTATTCTTTTCAGGTTCTGCATTCGCTGTTTCAAATTCACCTATTCATTGGGGATTTAAAAAGGCAAGAAATGAAGTGCCTCCTGAAGCAGGAGAATATTACGATGAATTATTAAAAAAGTACGATGCCTTTTATAAAGGAAGTCCTGATGAAAAAACGGTTTATTTAACGTTTGATAACGGCTATGAAAATGGGTATACGGATAAAATTTTAGATGTGTTAAAAAAAGAAAAAGTTCCCGCAACATTTTTTGTGACAGGGCACTATTTAGAGTCGGCTCCTGATCTTGTGAAGCGAATGGTAGAAGAAGGTCATATTGTTGGCAATCATTCCTGGAGCCACCCCGATTTTACCCAGTTAACAGATGAACGAATTGTGCAAGAATTAGATAAAGTAAAAGAAAAGACAAAGGAGCTAACCGGGCAAAAAGAAATGCTTTTCGTACGTCCACCCAGGGGGATATTAAGTGAGCGTACGTTGAAAGTTTCTAGAGAAGCTGGATATATTCATGTGTTATGGTCCCTTGCCTTTGTTGATTGGAAAACAGATCAACAACAAGGATGGCAATATGCTTATAACGAAATAATGAAGCAAATTCATCCAGGTGCTGTTATTTTATTACATACTGTTTCCAAAGATAATGCGGATGCATTAGAAAAAGCGATCGTTGATATAAAGAAAAGAGGATATACGTTTAAAAGTTTGAATGACTATTTATTGAAGGAGTCCTTAGATAATAAAAATATGATATACTAAAAAACTCGCCTGTTAGGCGGGTTTCACTTTTTTAAAAAGGGAATTTTAGGCTTTGATTAAATCAATAAATCATAAAGTAGCAAAACAAACGATAATATTATAAAATTTTCTCATGTGTAAACGGCTATTCATTTTGAAATAATGTTAGCAAAAGTAGAGATTAAGGAGCAAGTTTTATGAAGAAACAAAACACGCGTGCAAATGTAGTTATAAAGAAAGGCCAAGAGTTTCCACTTACGATAAAGCGTCTTGGAATAAACGGTGAAGGAGTCGGTTATTTCAAACGAACAGTTGTTTTTGTCCCAGGCGCTTTACCAGGAGAAGAAGTCGTTGTTGAAGCAACGACAATTAAACCGAAGTATGCTGAGGCGAAAATAAAGAAAATCCGTAAAAAATCTCCTCATCGGGTTAATCCACCTTGTCCCATTTATGAAAAATGTGGGGGGTGTCAGCTTCAGCACTTAGAATATAGCCAACAGTTAAAAGAAAAGCGAGATATATTAATCCAAGCCTTAGAGCGGCATACAAAACTAAAAATTGAAAAAATGGATATCCGCCCAACCATTGGTATGGACGATCCTTGGTTATATCGTAATAAATCTCAGTTTCAAGTTGGAGAGATCAAAGGGAATATCATTGCTGGTCTATACAGTATGAATTCTCATAAATTAATTGATATACCGAACTGTATCGTTCAACATCCAGCAACAAATAAAGCTGTTCGTGTCGTTAAGGAGATTTTAAATGACTTAAATATTCCTGTATACAATGAGCGAAAACGTACAGGGATAATCCGGACCATTGTAGCAAGGGTGGCTGTTGGAACTGGGGAAGTTCAGGTTGTGTTAATTACAGCAAAAAAAGAACTGCCGAAGAAAGCATTGATTGTAGCAGAAATTCAAAAGCGATTACCGGAAGTCAAATCCATAATTCAAAATATTAATGGTAAAAAAACCTCGTTAATCTTTGGTGATGAATCACTTCAACTAGGTGGGGAACAGTCCATACAAGAAGTTTTAGGAGATATAAGTTTTGAGTTATCTTCTCGAGCGTTTTTCCAATTAAATCCAACACAAACAGTGAAACTTTATGATGAAGTTAAAAAAGCGGCGCAACTGACAGGCGTGGAAAAAGTAGTAGATGCGTATTGTGGTGTAGGTACAATCGGGCTATGGCTGGCTGATCAGGCTGGAGAAATTCGGGGGATGGATGTTATAAAAGAGGGAATTGAAGATGCTGAAAAAAATGCGAAAAAACATGGCATCAATAACGCCCATTATGAAGTTGGTAAGGCAGAAGTAATTATGCCAAAATGGATAAAAGCGGGTTGGAAACCGGATGTTATTATTGTCGATCCACCTCGGTCTGGCTGTGATGACGCACTACTGGACACAATAATGAAGACTGATGCGAAAAAAATTGTTTATGTTTCTTGTAATCCGTCTACTTTAGCAAAGGATCTGAATGTGCTCACCAAAAAATATAAAGTTGAATACATGCAACCAGTCGATATGTTTCCACAGACGGCGCACGTTGAG
>CADBNU010000221.1 GCA_902796085.1 Heyndrickxia coagulans | reverse complement strand
TAGGGTACGGTTTTTATTGGTTAGCCTTTAATGTGTTAACTTTTGAAATAACGGAACCGGAGACAAGGGACTTTTTTAATGGATTTTTAGGAGTTTTAAATTCTGTAGGTGGCATGATCGGTCCTTTGTTAGCCGGGGTTATTATCTCTCGTTTAACAGGTTTTATTGGCTATACGATCATATTCATTATATCTTTAGGCTTATTCGCTTTAGCAACATTTTTGAGTTTTTTTATGTCAAAACGTCCGGCCGAAGGAAATTACTATTTTATAAAAATTTTGCATGAACGAAAAAGGAATAAAAACTGGCGACTTGTGACAAATGCCTCTTTTTTTCAAGGGATTCGGGAGGGTCTATTTGCCTTTGTTATCAATATTTATGTTTATATTGCAACGGGGAGTGAAATGGCGTTAGGTACATTTGCTTTCGTAAATTCCTTTGTTTCGTTTATAACATACTATTTTGCATCTCGCTACATAAAACTTCAATATCGAAATAGAGCGATGTTAATTGGTGGAATCATTCTGTTTAGTTCTGTGTTTTTGATCATTATTAAAGTAACATACCCACTTTTATTAATATACTCAGCAATGATCGCGTTTGCATATCCAATTGTACTCGTTCCATTCAACTCAACTTCATATGATATAATCGGAAAAAGTTGGAAGGCTCGAGAGTTAAGGATTGAATATATTGTTGTAAATGAATTGTTTTTAAATGGAGGAAGGGTTTGTTCTATTCTATTATTTTTAATTGCCGTTTCTCATTTAGCCGTTAAGCTTGTTTTACCGTATTTATTATTAATTTTAGGTTCAGGATACTTGTTCATCTATGTGTTCATTCGACATATAAACGTAAAAGAAATTCATTCATAATAATCTCATTTATGAAGAAGGGGGCTTGTTTCAAACGTTCAAACCTCCTTCTTCTTTTATGACTTTTATATTAAATTTATTACGGATGTTTATTTTTTATAGAAAAATGTCGAAAAATCGAATAGAATAGAGATTGGGTAAAAAGGGTGTTCACAATTTTATACATACGTCAACAACTGGATGATTAGATAAAAACAATGATTAAGGGGTGGTGAACGATTGAGACATAAAAAGAAAAAAGAGAATAAAAAGAAAAGCCATCTGCCCACTAGGTTAAATTTATTATTCTTTGTCGTGTTTCTATTATTTTCTGGACTTGTGTTACGACTTGGTGTCGTTCAGATTGTGCAGGGGAAAGAATATAAAAAACAAGTGGAAATGACAGATGTCGAGTCGGTCAACTATTCCGTACCTCGTGGAGAAATGTATGATAATGACTATACAAAAATTGTCTATAATATACCGCAAAAGGCGATTACCTATACACCGCCTAAAAATCCTCAACCCAAGGAATTGCTCGAGGTAGCGAAAAAACTTGCACAATATATTCAAATGCCAAAAGAGGATATAAAAAAAGTTCGGGAACGAGATTTAAAAGATATTTGGTTGTTGGAACATGATAATGGGGAGGACTTGGTAACGAAGTCTGAGACTGAAAAATTAGATGATAAAGATATATATAAATTAAAACTCGATCGAGTAACCGAAGAACATATGAAAACCGTTGATAAAAATGTCGCTGCAATATATGGAAAAATATATAATGCCACTGCATTAACACCTACCATTGTGAAAAACAAAGATGTAACGGACGTCGAATATGCGATGATCAGCGAAAACCTAGGCGATTTACCTGGTGTAGATGTGACAACGGATTGGCAACGTGCTTATACTTATGATGATACGTTTAGAGGGATACTCGGTACAGTGAAAACAGGACTTCCTGAAGAAAAAGTTGATTATTATAAAGCAAAAGGGTATAGCCTGAATGACCGTGTTGGTTATACGTATTTAGAAGAATATTTAGAGGATATCCTTCAAGGTACGAAATCAAAAGTTAGAACGGTTACAAATAAACAAGGTGATGTAGTTGAGCAAGAAATTGTTTCTGAAGGGAAAAGCGGTAAGGATGTTGTATTAACTGTTGATATGGAATTTCAAGCAAAAGTCGAACAAATTCTTATGGAAGAAATCTTAAATGCGATTCCTTATCCGAACAACAATTACTTTAACAAAGCTTTCATAGTTGTCCTTAATCCAAAAACGGGTGAAATACTTTCCATGGCTGGTAAACAATATGATGAAAAAGCAAAGAGCTGGAGTGATTATGCCAGCGGGACATTTACATCCGCCTTTGAGCCAGGGTCTGTTGTTAAAGGGGCAACCGTTTTAATGGGGTATCAAGTTGGAGCTATTCAACCAGGGACGATTTTCCGAGACGAACCTATGCCGGTGAGGGGTCGTAGTCCGATTCGATCTGCAGGAAGGGCAATGGGTCCGATCAATGAAATTAAAGCATTAGAGCGGTCATCCAACGTCTATATGGCGAAAATTGTATATGGTTTGGCAGGAGATACTTATCGACCTAATGCGTCATTAAATTGGGATTATAAAAAACTTGCTGAAAAAATGCGTTACTATTATGCACAATTTGGTCTAGGTACAACAACTGGAATTGGCTTTGCCAATGAAGCAATCGGAGTTCAAAACGAGCCAGATAACCCAGGATTATTACTAAACTTCTCTTTTGGACAATTTGATACGTATACAACCTTACAATTAGCGCAATACGTGGCTACGATAGCTAATAATGGATATCGCATGAAACCGATGTTAGTAAAGGAAATACGTGAACAGAGTGTCGAAGGAGAAGGACTGGGTCCCATTATTGAAAAGTTTAACCCAGTTGTATTAAATCGTATTGATTTGAAACCAGAATGGCTTGAACGTGTACAAAGAGGATTTTATCAAGTGGTAAATGGAAGTGAAGGTACTGCTAAAGCTTACTTTAATAACGTTCCAGTGAAAGTTGCAGGAAAAACCGGTACAGCTGAATCTTATGTTTGGGATGAAAAACTTGAGAAAGGTGTTAAAACATATAATATCAATTTTGTCGGTTATGCACCATATGAGGATCCAGAAATTGCCTTTGCTATTGTTGCGCCAAACGTATATAATGATGGTGGGGCTCGTCTTCCATATAACATTTCAGCAAGGATAGGAGAACGGGTTGTTGAAGCTTATTATGAAACAAAAGAAGAGAAACAAGATCAATTAAACAATGAAACCGAACAAGAAGATACACAAGCCGAAGCGG
>CADBNU010000220.1 GCA_902796085.1 Heyndrickxia coagulans | reverse complement strand
TATATGTTTTGAGAGTTGAAATAATTTTTAGAAAAATGTATGATGAAGATAGTTATTGTACATATTTTGTTGAACTTGAATGGACATTAAAGGGGGATTTTAATGAATCTAGGATTTGGTGAAGTAGCCATCATATTAATCGTAGCTTTATTAATATTTGGACCTTCTAAATTACCTAAATTAGGTCGAGCTGCTGGAGAAACACTGCAAGAATTTAAAAAAGGAATGAAACAAGTCATTGACGATGATGATCAAAATAAACAAAAAACGAATGATTAATCTCCTTGAAAAAGGAGTTTTTTTATTTTTTCAATTAATTGGATAAAGCCCCTGTCATAACAGGGGCTATCAGCCAATATATTTAGTTTTATGAGAAGTTTCCACCGTTTAACTGTTGTTGTGCCATTGATACTAAACGTTTTGTAATTTCTCCACCAACAGATCCGTTTGCGCGAGAAGTTGTGTCTGGTCCAAGATTTACACCGAACTCTTGCGCAATTTCGTATTTCATTTGATTTAATGCTTCTTCCGCTCCAGATACTAATAATTGATTACTGTTGTTTGAACGTGCCATAACGTAATCTCCTCCTAATTTACGAGCAAATTGCTCTTATTTGTAATCAACTTTTTATTGTTATGTTGATTACGGTACTTATTTTGTTTAATTATCATTTTTATATACTTTACTTACAGTGGTAATCCATTCCAAGTTTTTGGGAAGGTTTGGTAAGCACTTGAATGTCGATTTCAACGTATTATAAACTTTTAAACTTTAGGTACACTAAACTAAAAAGGTAGGAGGAATGATCATGGCAATTTGTCCACTGTGCAACGGATTTACAACTGTACAAGAAACTTGTAATGAATGCTCAATCAATATGGACGATCAAGGTAAGATCAGTGATTATTATGATGATTACAGTCCATATATGGATATAGATCTTATGAAGCTAGAAGATGGTTATGGAAGTAATTTTGAAAACCAACAATGTGTCCATCTTTTACAATGTCCATCTTGTGGGCAAGAGCAAGTCTATTTTGTACAAGAATAAGTGTCCATATTTTAAGCAAAATCTGTTAACTTTAAAAATAAATGACGTAGTCTTTCGTACCGTTTTTTTTCAATTTTCCTTTCATCAAACTGCATCGGTTTGGCATTTACTTCAAAAATTTTTAAATTATTGTTTTTTGTGATACCAATATCTACTGAGAACTCACCAAATAAGCCAAAGTGTTTAGTTAGTTCATGACCAATTTCATTAATCATTTGTTTTATTTCAAACTTATGATCATCTGAAAGGATCAGAGCGGTGGGTTTAAGTATTTTTCCACCGCGAGGGATATGGGTTGTAATGTTATGAGAGGCAGCGAGGCGAATACCGATTCCAGTTAATACATACTTTTGAATGTTCTTTTCAACTTTTAAATGGGCAAGGACTCGATAATCAAATCGTTTGCCGTTGATTGTTGCTGGTCGTATCGCTTGTTGGGCAATCAATGTTCCGTTTGTAAGATCGGTTTTGTTCATTTCCCAATATTCATCAAAACATTGAAATACTTGTTTTTCTGTATATTTTAATACAACGACAGCACCTGTATCATGATATTTTACAATGCTAACACCATTGCCTTTATAATTATCTCTAGGCTTTATATAAACGACCTGATGTTGTTGGCAAAAGGCAAGGAAGGAGCTTTTATCACGGATTAACATCGTTTTAGGTAAAAAATTTCTTAATCTATCATTTTTTCTTAAAACTAGAAATGTCTCGTATTTATCGAGAAAGCAAGGATTGAATATAGGAATTTGTTGATCTTTTATCCAACTTAATGCCGTTTTATATTTAGGTGTTTTTTCGATGATTCGCTTCGAAATGCGATTATAAAAGATATTGGGTACAGGAAAATGACCTCTGATCCATCGCTTGTTTTTTCCATCGAAAATTGCCCCGTCAATTGAATCGTTTCCTATCTGTTCAACAGGTACGAGTACCGGAATACATTTTGTTTGCCATAAATATTCTGCTAATCCAGTGACATACGGTTCATTTACCATGATTTGACTTTTTTGATTTTGATGGACAAGAAAACCAATCAGCGGTCCTGCATTGTTTTCAGAACAATTGACTTGGAATAAGAAAATATCCTTTTTTGCTTGAATTTTTTCTATAAAAGGTAAAGGTGTTTTGTTATGACCGAATAATACTTGTTTTCCAAGAGTAGAATGAAACCATACTTTTAAACGATTATTGTAAAACAAGTTCATGGAAAATCATCTCTGGTTTATTGATCACCGTTTCAGTTAAGTGTACAGCATATTCCAGTATTAATTTGTGAGTGTATCGTTCATTTTTTCTTAATTTCGGATGGGAAAAAATGGAACGACCAGGTTTTGCATTTGCTTCTAGCATCCATATATTTCCATCTTGATCAATCCCCATATCAAAACCGATTTCAGCGAGTTTTTCTCCCCAATGTTTAGTTAATTCTTTACTAATTGCGACGGCTGCTTCGCTTAATCTTCTGGTATATGTTTTACGTTGCTTTTCATCTGGAAAAGTTTCATCTAAAGTTTGGACTTTTCCACCAGCAACTATATGAGTTGTTGGACTACCTGATGCAGAAGTTTTGCATGCAATTGCTGTTACAACCCATTCGCCATTTTGTTTTTTGTTTGTATGGATTCGGTAATCAATCACACGATTTTCTTTTTTATTTAAGGAGATCCCTTGTTGGACGATATATTTATGACATAATGAGTCGACATTGAGAAATTTCATTAATGTTTTCAATGAATGAAATTTAATTAAACGAGTTCCCTTTTTTCTATCTCGAAAACGTAAATAGTAATGTTGTTTATATTTCGTAATATTATAAATACCGTTTCCTAAACTGCCATGAATCGGTTTTAAATATATAAAAGGGAATTGTTCAATCATGGATTCAATAGACGCTGGACCAGATAAAAGTAATGTTTTTGGTAAGAGCGGTTGCAGTTTTTTACTTTTTATTAATTTTACATAAATATCCCACTTGTTAAAAAAGCCAGGGTTAAACCATGGAATAACATATTCCTCAGAAAGTTTTAACTTCATATCTTGAATCATCTTTAAGTTTTCTACGGTTCGATTTGGCAACCGATCATAAATAACATTAGGAATAGGGACTTCTATTGTTTTCCACTTATTTTCAGAAAAGACATATCCTGTTACAAGCCCTTGTTCCCACTTAATATGTTGAATTCCGAAAACGATGGGTAAAACTCCTGTTCTGTCACCATAAGATAAAATTCTTTCAAAATAGGATGTGCGACTACCAAGGGGGATATGTGGATACTTTGTAAAACCTGCTGTAAAAATGCCTAAAATCGGTCCAATAAATAAAGTTCCTTCTTTTTCAAATAAGTGAAGTTTTAATGGTAGTTGAGGCATGTGTAATTCTGTAGCTAAAGATGAACTAATCTCGATTACTTTTTTGTTTGTTTGATGAGGTTTAGCCTCTCCATTCACACTTAGATTTCCAAAGGCGATCGTATGAATCGTCTTAAACGATAATTCTCTTGGAATATAAATGACTTTATCTTGCACTGGGATGATTTTAATTGGATAAAACTTGCTCATCGTTAACCATTCCTTTCTTTGGGGAGCTGATGATGTACTTTCCATATGCTAGCGGGGCTCGAAAAAAGGTTTCTGTTATTTCTGGTTGTAAGGTGAGAAAAACGTTTCTTCCTGGTTTTGAATTGGTTTCTAGTATCCAGACCGCTCCTTTTTGATCAACACCAATATCTATTCCAATTTCAAATAATGGATGAAAAATAGTTTCAAGTAGTGTAGGGACCGTATTTATGATTTCGTTTATGCTTTCTTGAATAAACACCTTTTTTTCAGCCGTTTGCTTTTTAAACCAAGAATCAAAAGTTTTCGGAATTCCGCCTGCAGCTAAATTTGATAAAATACTGTTTTTTTGACCGACTCGTATAGCTTTTCCTCGTACGCTCCATTTCCCCGTCTCATTTTTTTGCAACAATATGCGTATATCAAAGGGATGTTCCTTTTCATCCTTTAACGATAAATAAGGTTGCAACAAATAAGGATAATTGGCAATTAACATTTGTAGCCATTGATTCAATCTTTTTTCTGTAAATGTTTTTATTATGAGCGATTGACTTTTTACCGTTTGGATATCGTATAAATGTCCCTGTTTTTGAATGACAAAAATGCCTCGCCCTTGACTACCAAATACTGGTTTTAACAAGATTTTCTGATGATTAGATAAATAGTCAATGACAAATCCGGCATCGTTTACTTGTTTGGAATACGGTAAATAGGGTCGGATCCTTTCGTTATGTTTTAACATTTCATACATCTTTAACTTATTAGGTAAACCGTAACCTAAAAAGTGGAATTTAGACGAAGCTTTTAAGGGATTTAAAATACGGCTATATTTTTTAGCTTCGATTTCATCTCGATAAAATGTTCGATCATAAAGAATCGTTGGAATAGTAAATGTTTTTCTCTCCCAGATTGAAGTTTTTGAATTAAATTTGAACCCTGTTATTTTTTCATTTTCTAATTCAATATCGTCAGGTGTAAATCGATATAATTGAAAATCATATTCATGGGCAAACTTGGCAATTCCATCGATATAATTTTTTTCAGATTCGTTATCTAATGAGATGATTCCAAAACTTTGCATGGACATGTCTCCTCCATCCATTCCATCCCTTTTGCACGTGCAATCTCAACGATCGCTTTTGCTGAGGGACGTACTCCTTTAAAATTACGATGCTCATTTTTTGAAGGTTTACTGTTCACTTCAATTATTTTTAATTTTCCATCCTTTAAAACGGCAATATCAATTCCAAGTTCGATAAATGTATTTTCCCGTTTACGGTCCAATTGACAAGAGACAGCAATCGCAAGTTCTTCCATCAATTGATAAATAAACAAAGCTTTATCTTTTTCAAACAATTGGAGTAGTATTTTTTTTGCAGAAGCGGTTGTTCCACCTCTGGAAAGATTCGTCATAAAGTGATTATCGGATACACGTGCTGTAACTGAAGTTACTTTCCACTGATGGTTCGGTTGTAAATGAGTAAGCACCCGAAAATCAATTAATTTCCCATTAATGGATAAAAGTGAGAGTTCTTCTTGTAAGATATAATCAGTTTTCAATTTGTTCTGTAAAAAATTCCAAGCATCATTTTCATTTGCAAATTTTTTAAAATCCTTTGTAAATGTCTCAATAATAATGTTATTTCTAGTTTTTGTTATTCGAAAAATGCCTCGCCCTTGACTTCCGTATACTGGTTTGGCTAAAAATGCATTGTACGTATGCAAAAATTGATGAAAGTTATCCTTATTCCAACGGGTGCCTTTAGGCAAATAGTTTACTAATGGAAACGCATCTATATAGTCATATAATTCTTGTTTACTAAAAAAACGTTTATTAAATTGCGGTATTTGTTTGTTTATATATTGGACGAAACGTTTATATGTTGCTGAATGAATAATATTACGAGAGTGGATTCGGTTATATAAGAAATGGGGTTTCACTGATCGAATTCGATGCCAATGTTCATTTGCAAAATAATAGCCGTAGTATTGTTTATTTTTTAATGTGTGGTAGGAATAAATAAAAGTAAATAACCCTTTTTTCTTGCCTACTTCCGTTAATTCTCTACAAAAGTTATCAATTGTAGAAAAAGAATGGCCGTTTAAGGTCTTACTATCGGTTAGTACGCCCATTATTGGCCCAATTGTGATTGTATGATTTTTTTTACAGTACATCGCTTTTAATGGTGCTCCTTTTGGTAATCGGAGCGTTGTGTATATATCGGAAGAACAAATGTAAAAAGGATTGTGGTAATGGTGCATATCAACAACAACTTCAAGCTTTTGTTTACCAAAAGAAATGGTCATTTTTCCGTTATGGAAAAGGTTTTTCGCTTTCCTTATTGGTATTTGAATACATAATGGTGGTAGGCTAGATTGGTGATTAGATTCTTGTTGTAACCAAATCCATTCATGGTGTCGTTTATTCTCCATTTAATTTGCTCCTTGCCTTTTTAAAGGATATAATGATTCAGTATTATCTAACGTTGTGTAAACTTTATTCTTGCATATCATATGTGCATTCGCCCAAATATGTGATATTCACTTATCAAATTTAAAAAGAAGGTCGGATTTGTATGGAAGCATTATTTACCATTATTTTTATGGCTGTGATTGGAGCTGTAATCGGTGGGGCAACGAATTCATTAGCGATAAAAATGTTGTTCCGTCCATATGAAGCAAAGTATATTGGCAAATGGCGTATACCGTTTACTCCTGGATTAATACCAAAAAGAAGGAATGAGTTATCTACCCAACTCGGACTTTTAGTTGTCAATCATTTATTAACAGCGGAAACACTTCAAGTGAAATTAAGAGAAGGTAAAATTTATGATGAAACAAAAGATTGGTTATCCAAAAAAGTGCGCGCATTTTTTCAAACGGATGAATCGTTGGGAAACATCCTTTACCGTTTTGGTGTAAAAAATGCTGGAACAATAGCGGAAGAAAAACTCATCGATTGGTTGCAGAAAAAATTGGCAGTATGGAAAAAGAATAATGGAGCAAAAACACTTGGTCATTTTGTTCCGCAAACTATTTGGGAAAGTATAGATGGAAAAACAGAAGAAGCAACTGAATTTATCATTAGTAAATTTAAAATTTTTATCATGAGTCCAAAAGGTCACGAGCTAATACAACAAAATGTTGATCGTTTCTTTGAAGGAAGAGGTATGCTTGCCGGTCTTCTTCAAAGTTTTTTAGATAAACGAAATATTGTTGATCGTATACAAGAAGAACTAGTCAAGATGGCCAACAATGAACAAACGAAAGCAGCAATTCAACAATTATTGCGTAATGAGTTAGATGAAGTAAAAAATTGGACCGTTTTAGAGACAATAAATAAGTTTGAATATGAAAACTGGATGAGGCAAATATGGGAACAGATCCAACAAAAAAGAGTTATTCAACAATGGTTGGATAATCCAGTTTCATCATTGCCAACTTATGAACTACAAGAAAAATTGATCAATGATGTACTCCCTGAAAGTCTAGATAAAGGCATACAATTACTTAGTTTACATGTTGAAAAATTATTGAATCGGTTGGAATTAGACAAACTGATTAAAAAACAAGTTGATACGTTTCCTACAAAACGGTTAGAAGAATTAGTGTTAGGTATTAGTAAACGAGAATTTAAAATGATTACTTTTCTCGGGGCTTATATCGGTGGATTAATTGGAATTGTCCAAGGAATCCTTGTTCTTTTCATGAATTAAACTATCACATTTAATGACAAAGCTCTCCTTTGTTTGACAAGCCAATAAAAAATTTTTGTTAAGAAATAATTTCATAAATGAATATGATAAATAATCACATCCTCGCATTTTTCGTCATAGTTTGTTATAGTTAATTGACTGGTTTTTAACCAATACAATAAGTTGGAGGTTTTTTAATGGCAACAAATATTTTAGATTCTGCAAAAGTGCTAGAACAAACGATTCGTGAAAGTGCTGAATTCATTCATTTAAAACAGCAATATGATAATGTTTATGCAGATGAGGCGACGAAAAAAATATTTGATGATTTTCGTAATATGCAACTAAATTTGCAAACAAAACAAATGCAAGGTGAGCAAATTACACAAGAAGAAGTAATGCAAGCACAACAACAAGTCATGGCTGTACAACAAAATGAAAAAATTGCCGCTTTACTTGAGGCAGAGCAACAAATGAGCAATGTAATTCAACAAATTAATAAAATTGTGATGAAACCTTTAGAAGAACTATATAACGATTAAAAAGTGAAAAATCAAAAAAACAGGAACGAACTGATCGTTCCTGTTTTTTTATATCCTTTCGTTTATATGTTCTAATATGTTTTTAATTGTCATAGTTATTGTATATAAGCATCTAGATCGGGCAGGGGGGCTTGTTGATGATTTATCGACTACTTGCAATGAATATCGATGGAACGATTCTGCAAGATAAACAAAAACTATATAAATCAGTTAAGGAAGCGATAGATTATGTGCAGTCTAAAGATGTGACTGTTACGCTTGTAACATCACGAAATTTTATTTTTGCAAAGCGAATTGCGAAAGCATTAAAACTAGACTCCCTACTTGTTACTCATCACGGTGGATATATTTCAAAGAGCAAGGATGAACCAGTGTTTGTGAGAAGAATTGGCGATAATACTGTTTTTGACATAGTGCAGTTTCTAGAAAATTATAAAACCCATATTCGAATTGTAAATGAGAAAATGTCCGTTAGTAATGTTCCGCCGAAAGAAAAACGTCTAGCCCGTACCATTATTGATCCGACTACTTTCTCCGTTTACCATCACCAATATGTAAATAAAGTAAGCGATTATCTTTATAGTGAACAAATGCAACCGACACATATCGAAGTTGTTTTCCATAATCCATCCGAAGCTGAGGAAGCACAACTCGCCTTACAAAATATGTTTTATGAGGTAAATATAAACCATTATGGTAATCAGCTAATCATCTTACCTCGAGGTGTTTCAAAATTAACAGGTTTGCTCTATATTTGCGACAAATTAAAAATTCCATTAAAAGAAACGGTCGTGATTGGTAGTGGTGAAGATGATCTAGAAATTATTGAAGCAGCGGGTCTCGGTGTAGCGATGGGGAATGCACCACAACCGGTGAAATATGCTGCTGATTGGGTAACACGTTCCAACAATGAACAAGGAGTAGCTTATATGGTAAAAGAACATTTTCGTAAACAACATCCTATATCATTCCTGGAAAAAATGAATATTTTAAAGAAGTAATTACGGCTATGTTTGGGCATAAAAGCATCTAATTGCTATATGCCCTTCATTTATTATGGAATATATTTTTAGAATTATCAGAAAACAAGAAGGGATTTCATTGTTTTTGTCGAATATATATACCAAAAGTAGCATTACATGTTATAGTTTGAAAACGTTTTCGGGAGGGGTTGCTATGTTAGATACACCACTTTTAGTTACACAAATGGTAGAAAGGGCGGAAACACTTTTTCCGAAGAAAATGGTTGTTTCCCGGACATCAACCGGTATTCAACGCTTTACGTATAGACAATTTGGTGAAAGAACTAGAAAATTGGCCAGCGTTTTAAATAAACTTGGGGTTAATAAAGGAGAGAGGATTGGAACATTAGGATGGAACCACCATCGTCATTTGGAAGCTTACTTTGCCATCCCAGGTATTGGGGCAGTCTTACATACAATAAATATTAGATTATCTCCAGAACAAATCGTTTATATCATTAATCATGCGGAAGATAAAATTCTAATGATCGACGATGATTTTGTTCCTTTAATTGAAAAGGTAAAGGACAAATTAACGTCTGTTAAGGCATTTATTGTTATGACGGATCAAAAAGAACTTCCAGAAACAAGTTTGTCACCGGTATACTCTTATGAAGAATTAATTAAAGATGGCGATGGTAATTTTACCTTTGTAACCGATTTAGACGAAAATGCTCCAGCAGGAATGTGCTACACGTCGGCAACAACTGGAAATCCTAAAGGGGTACTTTACTCCCATCGTGCTATTGTTCTTCATAGTTTGATTCTTGGATTAGCTGATACGGGCGCCATAAGTGAACAAGATACGGTCATGCCTATTGTACCCATGTTTCATGTGAATGCTTGGGGGCTTCCTTTTGCCAGTGTTTGGTTCGGTTCAAATATCGTTCTACCAGGTCCGTTTTTTACACCGAAAATTTTAGTGGAATTATTAGAATCAGAAAAGGTGACGATTTCCGCTGGTGTTCCTACTATTTGGTTAGGTGTGGCCAAAGAGTTAGAAGAAGGAAATTATGATTTATCCCATGTTCGTGCAGTGCTGTGTGGTGGCTCAGCTGCACCGAAAGGTTTAATTAAAACGTTTGAAAAGAAATTTAACATTCCATTTATGCATGCTTATGGGATGACTGAAACGACTCCATTAGTGTTAGCAGCCAAACTAAAATCGGAACATGAGGATTTACCAGAGGAAGAAAGGTATGATTTAAAGGCAAAACAAGGTATATTAGTACCGGGTATACAGATGAAAGTGATCGGACAAAATGGCGAAGTCGTCCGGGATGGAAGAGAAATAGGTGAACTTTGTCTCCGTGGACCATGGATTGCTTCTGAATATTATAAAGATGAACGGACGAAGGAAGCATTTAAAGACGGATGGCTGCATACTGGAGATGTTGTAACTGTTGATGAGCATGGTTTTGTTAAAATTGTCGACAGAACCAAAGATTTAATTAAAAGTGGTGGAGAATGGATTTCATCTGTTGATATAGAAAATGCTTTAATGGCCCATGAAGCGGTGTTTGAGGCAGCTGTTATTGCTGTACCACATGAAAAGTGGCAAGAACGGCCGGTTGCCTGTGTTGTTTTAAAAGATGCATATAAAGATAAAGTTACAAAAGAGGATTTACTTGAATTTTTAAGACCGCAGTTCGCAAAATGGTGGTTACCAGACGAAATCATCTTTATGGACGAAATTCCAAAAACTTCAGTTGGAAAATTTTTAAAACGTGCATTACGTGATCAGGTCAAGGGTATGCTTTCAGGAAAATAATGGGTCAAATAAAAAGTGTAAAAAGGAGGCATCCTATGGTTGAAATTGACAAAAAGGGTTGCTTCCTTTTTAAATAAAAGGTATATTATAATATTGTTTATAGGTAAAAAAATCATTCGAATATTATTTTTATAAATATTATTGTTAAAAATATAACAGGGAATTCCTTAATTTAAAACCGTTTTTATAATGTTAAAAAAATGTTTATAATTTATGTCTAATTTTTGAATAATACTTTTGATTTTTGGAGAAAAATAGTTTATCATTGTTTATGAGTGTAAAGTCATTTCATTTATTTTTTCGTGTCAAGGTATATAAATTTAATTTAGGGAAGTTTGTGAAATTTAAAACAATAACTTAAAAAAATGTAAGGGTTTCCAGGTTTTTCATTTTTTTACTTTCATACCGAGATAGTTTATATACCTTTTTATGTTTTATGACAATTATTAGATGAAGGGAGAAAGTGAAATGTCAAAAGTATTGGAAGAGGAGAACGTACAAACAACAGATGTTCAATCTGTAAAAGATGAGCGTGAATTATTAGAACAATTATTAAAACCAGAAGTACAAAAATCTTTAACCACTTTAGTTGAATTACTTCCACAATTGACTGATCTTGTAACAACATTGGCGAAGTCAACTGAAACTGTAAAGTCCCTTGTAACGGATGAAAGATTACAACAAGATACCGTTGGTGCAATGAAGGAATTCGTTGGTCCAGTAACAAATACAGTAAAACAAGTTGCAGCAAATGTTATTGAAGCTAAAGATCGTGCAGAAGAAAGCCAAGAAGTTATTGGCATTTTTGGCTTGTTAAAAATGTTAAAAGATCCTCAAGCACAGAAATTATTCCGTTTCTTAAACGCTTATCTACAAGTTTCTGCAGAGAATGCAAAGAAATAATATGAGAACGTTAAAGAAATAATATGAGCAAATAATAATACACATTGAAAAGCGGGGGATTATACAATGTCAAAAAATATCGTTATATTAGGCGCAGGTTACGGTGGTGTATTAACCGCTTTAACGGCTCGTAAATATTTAACAGAAGATGAAGCAAAAATTACGGTAGTTAATAAATATCCAACACATCAAATTATTACAGAATTACATCGTTTAGCTGCAGGAAATGTATCTGAAAAACGGATCTCTTTACCATTAAATAAACTTTTTAAAGGTAAAGATATCGATGTTGTTGTTGCTGAGGTTGAATCTTTTTCTGCAGAAGATAAAAAAGTAAGACTTTCTAATGGTGACACATTATCATATGATGTATTAGTTGTTGGATTAGGAAGTGTTACAGGTTATTTTGGTATTCCTGGACTTGAAGAAAATAGCTTAGTTCTTAAATCTGTTGAAGATGCAAATAAAATTCGTGAGCATATTACCTCCCGTATTAAGGCATATGCGGAAACAAAAGATCCAGCTGATGCAACAATTCTAATCGGTGGCGGTGGACTAACTGGTGTTGAGTTAGTCGGTGAATTAGCTGATGAACTACCAGAACTCTTGAAAAAATATGGAATCCGTCGTGAAGAAATTAAATTAAAATTAGTTGAAGCTGGTCCGAAAATTTTACCAGTATTACCTGATGAATTAATTGAAATTGCACAAAAGAGCCTTGAAGAACGCGGTGTTGAATTCTTAATCGGTGTAGCTGTAACTAGTGTAGAAGGTAATGTTGTTTCTCTAGGTGATGGTAGCACAATTACAACAAATTCCTTTGTATGGACAGGTGGTGTAGCTGGTAACCCAGTTCTAGCTGATAGTGGCTTAGAATTAAACCGTGGTCGTGCATCAGTAAATGAATACTTACAATCCACAAACTTTGACAATGTCTTTGTTGTAGGTGATAGTGCAGTTGCAATGGCTCCAAATGGTCGTCCATATCCGCCAACAGCACAAAATGCATGGCAAATGGGTGAATTAGTTGGTTATAATCTATTTGCTTATATAAATCAAAAACCAATGGAAGCATTCAACCCGGCAGATTCCGGTACTTTGGCTAGCCTTGGACGTAAATATGCAGTAGCTAAAGTTGGAGACAATCAAACTCAACTTAAAGGCTTACCAGCTATGTTATTAAAAGAAGCAAGTAATGCTCGTTACTTATCCCATATTAAAGGATTATTCACTTACGCATATTAATGTTTCTTGACCGGATTGGCAATTTATGCCGATCCGGTATTTTTATATATTTAATAAAAAATAATAAAATTTTCTTATGGAAATAGTGCACATATATTAAGGGTGGAAGAGTAATAATTTTCCTTCCGGAGTAACGCAACGATGAGTTTTATTTAATAAATTTTTTTCTTCTAGTAATTTTTCTGCTAATTTTTTTGCCTCTGAATCATTATCGGCTTCAATTGTTTCATCTAGCAATTTTTCCCCATTTTTTTCAAAGGCAGTACATTTATATATCGCCATATTTTTACCCCCTTTGTTGTCTCTTATGAAATGAACAGTCATTCATTAGCTGTATATTATAAATTGTACAATAATTCCAAAAATCAAGCAAAAATTAAGCCTTTCTAAAATTTTCGATCCTATAACTATGATCGTTTATAATTACAATTAAGTAACTACATAAAAGGAGCATATGAAGATGGGAATTGATAAGCAAATTATTTTACTAATGGTGGGGCTTTTGATTGGATTTATCGGAATCGTGGTTCGATTATATTTCAAATCTTTTTTTGCAATTATGCTTGAAGGAATACTTTTTATTGTTAGTCTCACCTATATTTTTACACAAATGGAGTTGTTAGATGTTCCCTTTGCTATCAGTCTAATCGTATATGGATGGGCGACGTTTACATCTGTTTTTTCAGCAAATAAAAATCATGCCCAATATACAAAAAAAATAAAACGAGAGCTTCCGCACTGTGAAGTTCGAATAAAAAAAAGTCTGAATCGTTTATTGATCGACCTCTTTTTTACAATGCTATTATTCGGTTTATCAATGGTATATTTTATTTTTAATCCGAATCCGGTTGTTTCTTTAGTTCTGCTTTTTGGGCTTTTCTCTTTGCTTATGGAAATGCTCAAACGAATCATTAACTTTGCTAGTTTGCGGGTTTATTATGAAGAAGATTCGAACATACTTTATGTATTAACTTCATTTGAAGGAAAAAGGTATCCGCTAGAAGATGCCGTTGACATTGAACTTCAATCGAATGTGGATATATTAAGATTGTTTCCGTTGTTTACAATGTTTAATAACAATATGGATTTTACGACAAAAATGGGAAAAACAGTAAAAATTTCTTTTCCAGGTGAAAAAATATATTTAACGATGCCAACGGATCAATTGAGAAGAATCGAGCAAATTCATATTAATAAAAATGAACAAATAAATAAAGGCAGTGTTTTAAGTGAAAAAGAGGTTTTACCTTTTTATCATCGGAAGAACTTGAAAAGACTTTTGGGGAAAGGATATTTTGCTATTACTGTTAAAGGGGTTGGTGCTTACGCGACATTACTTGTCATTTTAACTATTTTAAAAGTTCCTGTATGGATGATGACTGTAGGTATTATCCTGTTTTGGATAATAAATCTTGCCATTTCTGACCGAATATTAAAGGCAGCATTAGATGTAGAAGAAGTAACGGATGAAGCTGTATTAAAAATTGCTAGGAAAGTGTTTCAACGGGCAAATTTACCGAATATTACCTTATATCAAACGGAAGCTACAGAATATAACGGCTTTGCTGCAGGAGCCAATATAGGTCGCTCGATTATTACATTAACGACAGAAACTTTAAAATTGCCACTGGAAGCCATCGAAGGAATCCTTGCTCATGAAGCAATACATGTTAAGAAAAGAGATATTTTGATCGGTCAATTCATGCGTTTTGTAAGTATGGCCATTGTTATTGGTATTATTTTTCTTGTTAAATTTTTATTTCCAAATCAAACGATATTCCTTTTCATCATAATCTGGTTGTTAATGGTGATTTTTCCAGTTGTTTATTCATTGTTTACCCAGTGGATGGAAGTGCGTGCGGATCATCTAGGAGCAACATTACTTGATGGTGGAAATGAACAGATGGCTAAAAGCTTGCAACAATTAGCGAAAAAGCAAGATGAGGCCATAGAAAAGTCTGGACAATTTAATATGATGAATACTGAGGATTCTAGTGCCAAAGAAACGGTTTCATCTGTGGAACGGGATAAATGGTATTTCCGTTTGCTAGAGTTTCAATTTCAATCTCATCCACCGATGTATTGGCGGATTCATTCTTTACGAACTACCAGTTGTAGCTGGAATGTACAGAAATTGAAAAAATGGTGGAGGGAACGTATGAGAGAATCCATTCCTGATAAAATTCTAAAATAAAAGAAGTACCGTATTGGTGCTTCTTTTTCGTATAAAAAGCTTTTCTCAGTGAATACCGATATCCAATAAAAGTTCACCTTAGTCATTGATGCACGATTGAAAAAAATATGGCATAATAAAAGAACATACATTCGATTTTTTATAACCAGATGGGTGAGGTGATTTTTTGAAAAAGATAAAATTTATTCACTGTGCTGACCTTCATTTAGATAGTCCTTTTATTGGGTTGTCGACACTACCGGAAAACATATATGAAAAAACGAAAAATTCAACTTTTGATTCATTTACAAAAATCATTGATATTGCGATCCAAGAACAGGTTGACTTTATGATTATTGCTGGTGATATATATGACGGAGAAGATCGAAGTATTCGTGCCCAACTTTATTTTCGCAAAGAAATGGAACGGTTAGAAAAAGAACAAATTCAAGTTTTTATTGTTCACGGCAATCATGATCATCTAGGTGGTAGTTGGACAAATATTTCTTTACCTGAAAATGTGCATGTTTTTTCATCTAAAGTAGAAATGATTCCATTTATCAAAGAGAGTGGAGAAAAGGTTCACTTATACGGTTTCAGTTATGATAAAAAGCACGTGTTTGAAAGTGTTATCCATCATTACAAAAAAATAAGAGGTGCAGACTTCCATATCGGTATCCTCCATGGTCATGACAGAAAAAATCAACATCATTATTCTTATGCTCCATTTACTCTACAAGAATTACTCGAAAAAGATTTTGATTATTGGGCTTTAGGTCATATTCATAAACGTGAGATACTCCATGAACACCCCTATATAATTTATCCAGGGAATATTCAAGGAAGACACCATAAAGAACAAGGTAGAAAAGGGTGTTATCTTGTTGAAATAGATGAAATACATACAGTGGTTACGTTTGTTGAAACTGCACCCATTCAATTTTTAACAGAAAAACTTGAAACGGATCAACGAATAAACACGTTTGAAGACTTGTATAACCT
Source organism: Heyndrickxia coagulans (assembly GCA_902796085.1). GTDB lineage: Bacteria > Bacillota > Bacilli > Bacillales > Caldibacillaceae > Pallidibacillus > Pallidibacillus thermolactis. The sequence goes on along the minus strand of CADBNU010000220.1, from coordinate 5,620 downwards.
TATTTTAAATCTAAAGAGTGAATTACGGGTAAAAAATGGAGATACAATCTTACAAGTGATTATGAAGGAAGAAATGATTGATTCAAAACTCCAATCATTTATTCATACGGGTGAGCTACTGTCACTCTTACAAGAAGGGGAAGAACATCAACAAACCTTTATTTGGATTGATGGAATTACACTAGAGAAACAAAAGCAACCTCTTAAAGCAGTTGGTGATGATTTTTATAATGCATTACATGTACAGTTAGAACAAGTGGATTTACAAGAAGCGTTATCTCCTCTATTAAGTAACCCGCGTATAAAAAAATATGTGGAGCCATTAACGATGGAAGAGGAATTACAAATTAAGGAGGAAGCAAATCAATTACTCTTGCAATTATTAAAAGGATCAGGAGGTGATTCGCTATGATGATTAAAGAAGTACATATCTATGGTTATGGGAAATTTGAACAATTCAGAGTATCCTTTGCACCATATCATATCGTTTATGGGAAAAATGAAGCAGGTAAATCAACCCTTATGTCATTTATCCATAGTATTCTTTTTGGATTTCCATTGAAGCAACAATCTGATTTGCGGTATGAACCGAAAACTAATTCAAAATATGGTGGACAAGTGATTTTGAAGTCAGAAACATGGGGCGAAATTCGTATTGAACGAGTGAAAGGAAGAGCAACTGGAGATGTAACGGTATACTTAGAAGATGGTTCAAGAGGTGGTGAAGAGTTATTAAAAAAGGTTTTAAATGGGATGGATAAAGAAACCTTTCAATCGATTTTTTCCTTTAATATCCACGGGTTGCAACAAGTTGATCGTTTACACGGCGAAGAATTGAATCAATTTTTATTTTCCACTAGTGCCATTGGAACCGATCGAATTATGGAAGCCGAACGTTCAATTCAGAAGCAACTGGATAAATTATTTAAACCATCCGGAGTTAAACCAGTTTTGAATGTGCAATTAAAGCAATTGAAACAAACAGAAAAAAAACTGAATGAAGCAAAGGTGAAAATTGATCAATATGAAACATTAATAAAAAAATTAGAAACAATAAAAGCAGACTTGGCTACGAAACGACAACAACTTAAAACAGTAGAAGAGGATATTGTAAAAAAACGAGAATGGAACAGGGTCTATCCACTACTAATCGAAAAGCAAAAGATTTTACAACAACTTGATGAATTAGGTGATGTTCGATTTCCAATAGATGGTGTAGTAAAACTAGAGCAGTTGGAACATCAACAAAAATTAATTCAAAATCGTTTAGCAGCATTACGCGAAAAACAAAAACAAATAGAAGATGAATTAGAAAAAGTAAATGTACAAGAAGAAGTTCTGAAAAATAAAGATGCTATTGAACTTATTGTGGAAGATTTACCTACCTATCGTAACGATATTCAAAAAATGAAACAGTTACAAATGCAAATGCAACAAGTTGAAGAAGAAATATACCGTTTAAAAGGAAAAATCGGTTATCAAGGTCCGATTGAATCGATTAATGATTTTAATCTTAGTTTCGCAAGAAAAAATGAGGTTCAACAATTAACGGAAAAGCGAAAATTATTAACAGAAAGGAAAAAAGATCTAGAACAAAGGGAAGCTGAATGCCGCGATAAATTAGTAGAAGTCGAATCTTATATTGAGCAATTAAAGTTCAAACGACTAAATGAAGAACAACGTGTTGAATACGAACAACAAATTGAAAGATATCATGAACAAAGCGATTTGTCGAAGGAACTGGATATGATCAATAATCAAATTCAAACATTTGCGAAAAGCCAAAATCAAAAATCCGATAAAACCGTAAACCATTTATTTCTCCTTAGCTTTTTTGCTTGTTTCATTGTAGCTGCCATCACGTTTTTTATACGATATGAAAAATTTTCTGTCGGTTTACTTATCATTGCAATTAGTAGTCTTGCTCTTTATTTTTATAGGTTAAAACAATCGAAAGCAAATTTCTTCGTAGAATCGTTACAAAAACAAAAAGAACAAATAGAGCAGCAACTAAATTTAAGGCAATTTGATGTTGAAAAAGTAGAATCAGCGAAACAAAAAATTGCCAATGACGATAAATTACGCCACCAAATTGAGATTGAAGAAATACAGCAAAAGGCTCTAAGTGATCAGTTTGACCAAATTGTTCAAAGTTTTGAAGAGTGGGAGATGGAATGGGTTGAAAATGAAAGGAAAATGATTGAAATTGGTAGGGAATATCACTTGTCACAGCAGATGGCAACAGAATTTTTAAATGAAAGCTTTGAACGGTTAGAACAGTTACGGGAAAAACTTTTCGAACAAAAACAAATGGAAAAACAGTTAACAGTATTAGAGAAGGTCGTGAACGAGAAAGAGCAAATATTGGGAAAATTAACCAAATCTATATCTGTTAAAGGTGCCGATTATCAGGAAAAAGTGTTTCAATTGAAGCGACTATTAACACAACAATCGGAATACGTAGCAAAACGAAATCATTTTCTTGAAAAAATTCATGAATTAGAGGAACAAATTCAATCATACCAAATTGAATTGAAAACAATAAATGATTCGATTGCGGATTTATACAAGCTTGCAGATGTCGATTCAAAGGAGTTCTTTTTGTTAAAAGGAGAGAAGGCAGATCGAGTCGAACTACTTCACAATCGACTTGAACCTATTGAAAAACAATTACTATATTCTGAAATAAAATTACCAAGTTCATTGGAAGATATACCACCTAAAGTCACGAGTCAAGCATTTGAACGAATGGATGTACAAAAAAAGGAACTGCAGCGTGAAATCGAACGATTAGAAAAAGAAATGGCTCAATTAAAAGTTGAAATTGATACGTTGGAAAAAGGGGGAACTTATACGGATTTACTTCACCAATATCATCAGGAGAAGTTTCAATTACGTGAAGGGATGAAAAAATGGAGTGTTTATCAAACTGCAAAATATGTTCTTGAAAAAAGTATGGATAATTACAAAATTGAAAAGTTACCAAAAGTTATACAACTGGCCACGGATTATTTCTCGATTTTAACAGATCAAAATTATGATCGAATTCAAATGGATCAAAAGAAGGATACACTTTATGTTAAGAGACGAGACGGAATGATTTTCAATCCAAAGGAATTAAGTCAAGCTACAGGAGAACAATTATATGTCAGTATTCGTTTTGCATTAGCAAAAACAATTAGTGAACAATTAAACTTTCCTTTTCTTATTGATGACGGTTTTGTCCATTTCGACGGTTCGCGCCAAGTTCAAATGATGAATTTATTAGAAAAACTATCTCATCGTGGACAAATTATCTTTTTTACATGTCATGAACATTATTTACAATATTTTCCGGAAGATCAAATCACTATACTAGAATAATTGTAAATCGTAATGATTAAGATAAACCTTTTTTCATAGAATTGGATGTACATGGTTATTTTAAGATTTTCGACTAGTTTTCCATGTCCTTCTATTATTTTCGTCTCTATCCTTGTTCTCTTTTGTCATCAAAAAGGAGTCAATACAAATAAACATTTATTTTTGTTGATATTGCTGTGTTTCATATTTGTGGTTATGAAAAGAAAAAACCGTATCACAATAAAGTTATTTTGATTGGTACGTTGGCGGACGCGCATCCAGAGGCATGCCGCGCAAAGCGCATTTGCGAGGTCTTCCGATCGTGTGCCTGACGTTTATGCTTTCGGTACAAAAGCATTCGTTGTTTCCGCTGGATCCGCCGCCAACTTTCCTTTAAAAATCTGCTTTTTATGACTTGGACAGAACCAATTTTTCTAAAAAACAAATATACATTAAATGAACGGTTTCACAACAACAAAACATGTTTTATAGGTCTTTATTTTATTAGTTCCGTATTTTCATATCTACTATCTAAAAAGTCAACGATATGGATAATATATCCTTCAATGGTTTGTGGATTTCGAATGGCAGAACCCCATTCGGGGAGTCCGTGGTGACAAAGGATGCAGTGAGACATTAAATGGATATCTTCTAAAGAAACATGAATCTTTTCATTTTCAATTACTTTGGTTAGCAAAAGCACTCCATAGGGGATATGCCCTATCATAACGCCTAATTCATCCATTGTTATCCCAGTCTGTTTTCGGGTTGCGAAATTGGAATCTGTTGCTGTTGGAAATAAATATTTAAACTCTTCATACTTTTTGCCAGCATGGTCATATTCCAGCAATTTTCCGATATCGTGAAATAGAATACTAGTCATAAGAGCATCGTAATTGGGGGTATTGTTTTTATATTGCATCATTCCAGAGAGCATTCTATATAAGTGATCAATGGTATTATTCCAAACTAGATTTTGAGAGTTATCATCAGATTGAAACTGATCCCATAGTTCTCTTTTATGAGCTTTTTCTACAACATTAATTAGTTTCATTACAGCTTGAAAGTGATTTTCCTCAAATTTTAATATAAATCTAGCAAATCTCATTAAACCGACTGTATGTTTCAATAATCCCCCTAAATAATTATGATGATATCCTTTCGCTGCCGGTCTAATTCGGAATTGATCCCAAAATTGATCCATTGCTGCTAATGAGATTTCCTTATAAGGCGATTGTAACTGGTAAAGGTATGAAAATAATTCAACCGTAAGTTCCTCCATATCTTGCTGAGTATAAGCCAGTAAGTAAAAAGGATTTATGTTTTCATCACATGGTACTAACCGATTAATGGTAAGCGATTTATGCCCAAGGTATTCATCAACTTTAGCTTCTACATGAAAGACAGAATATTCCTCCAGCAAGGTGATATATTTTTCTATATCTCCATGATTGTCCCACATCTTCGCATTTATATTGCCTAAATTATTGCTAAAAATAATTTTTAAGTAATGCTTATTGGTCCGTGTTGTTTGTACACTAAATTCATTTAAAAGTACCCGTATATTGACTATGTTCCCGACTGCTTCATTTTGAATATTAAAGAATTCCCCACTAGTAGGTAATTCAGGTGGTGGATACTTTTCTAGTATTTTCTTACGTTCTTGTTGCGTTACTTCCGAAATAATTGGGATAAAGTTATAAAAATATGATTTAGACTCTTCCATTATTATCACTCCATAGCGGTGTTAACATATATTCTATTCTAACGTATCAGAATTAAAGATGGAATATGAAATAAAAGAATAATATGTTTAGTACTTTTGCGAACAGCGTTGTTAGCAGAGATGAATGTCACATGTTCAACAATCAATATTTAACAAAAAATATAATTGAAATTATAAATGGTAGGTATATTAACCCCGTTTTTTTAATAGGATAGTATCAAGAGAGTTGGAAAAGGGGGATATGAATTTGGACGTACCGTTTTGGATTTGGTTAGTCGTTGCAGGGATTGTGTTTAGTGCATATATGACTATTCGAACAAATCGAGAAGAAAAAGAAATAGAAATGAAGGAAGCGGAAATGGAAGGCGCTATTTACATTGAACGGATGGAAAGGGAAAAGGAAAAGAGGAAACAACTGTCATCCGAAGGATAAAAATATTAAAAATGGGGCTGTCAACGGACAGCCCTCTTCTTACCTCTAGTCAAGTGTTTTTTATTAAATAATTTGGTTAATATAGATTTTATTTTGGAAGGAAGGGGTACCCCTTCCTT
>CADBNU010000219.1 GCA_902796085.1 Heyndrickxia coagulans | reverse complement strand
GATGATGGTGAAACTATACACACCATCAATTTGTTTTTTATTTAATGTTTTATTTTGAATGAGTGCAGGACCAATTCCCATATCAACTAACATATTGAAAAAAATAAGAAAGACATTAATAATGGAAACCACACCAAACTCTTCCGGAGTTAACAGCCTCGATAGAACCGCAAGAATAATAAATTGTATAAGAAAATAAGAATAGCGCCCAATGGCACTAATCAAAATCCCCTTTTTTAAGTCGTCATATATTTTACTGATCATTAGTCACTCCCATATGCATACCTGAATACTTCCCACTGTCTCTTACCAATTATTATAAATCTTGTAAACCTAAGATGTTATATTATTTTTTTAAGCTTATAATAATAATGACGTGTCAAAATATTGATGCGATCTTTTCCAGTTCGTTCGCTCATTGTCGAATTGTAAATCGCTAACTTTTCACGGGCAGTCAGCCCTTGATGGTTGATACCTAGTAATATACAGTAATCTAATACTTTTAGAAAATTGTTGTGATTAAACACCCGTTGTTCTAGGTTCCAGTTTTTTATTTTTTCAATAACAGTTTTCAGTTGTTCTAGGCTTTCCACACGACTTCCATAACTTTCGGTAAAAAAATTATTAAAAGTCTTTTTTTCCTCAACCGTTAATGGAATTTGATAAAAATCAATTAAATCATTATGGATCCGATCTATAAGCTGTTTTCTTTTTTCAGCCTTTTCACGGTTTGATTTTTTTGAAATATTTTCATGACCAAACCGATAGTAAAGCAAAAACTCTGGTAAAATAGTAATATTTCCAACCTTTATCAGTTGAGACCACATTTGATAATCTTGAGCAACAAAAAAATCTAGGTGATATGTTAAGTTGTGCTCTTGGAATGTTTTTTTCCGGATTGTTACTGATGGATTAGCTATTGGATTATAAAATAACAACATCATTTTTAATTGTTCTGGTGCAGTAAAGGGTGTCGTAATTTCTTTTTCTGCTCCTTCACCGAATTTATAATAAAAACTTCCAACGGCATCAATCCCCTTATTATTCTCTAAATAGGCAACTTGTCTTTCAATACGGTTGCTACAAGCGATATCATCAGCATCCATAATCGCGATATAGTCTCCCCTTGCCTCCTGCAGACCGACATTTCTAGTATAAGGAATCCCCATGTTTTTCTCATTTTGAATGAGACGTATTCTTTGATCCTGATACTGTTGTATAATTTCAATCGAACGATCGGTTGAACCATCATCAACAATCAATACTTCTAAATTTTTATACGTTTGATTCAGAATACTGTCGATCGTTTCAGAAATATATTGCTCACTATTATATACAGGTATAAAAACTGTAACAAATGGATTAGACACGTTTCCACCTCAATTTCTCCATAAAAACACTTAATTAACTAGTTTTTTTATATGTTTTCCGAACACTATTGGCGAAAGATTCCAATGAGAAATTTGTACGAGCATGCAAATAGAGATTCTCACCCATTTCTTTTAACTTTCCTTTTTGCTTCAGTTCGTATAAATCCGATATTTGTTTCACTAAGTTTTCAACATCACCCACATTGACGATGCGTCCATAATTTTCATTCGGAATGAGCGATTGAATGCCACCAACATCAGTGGTAACAACTGTCTTTTTTGCCCTTGCCGCTTCTAATAATACTAGAGGAAAGCTTTCACTTTTTGACGTTAACAATGAAATATCACATAACTCGAGTAATTCTGGTATATCTTTACGATATCCTAAAAATTTTACATTTTTTGTCAAGCCTTTTTCTTTAACCATAGATTGCAATTCATCCATACGAGACCCATCACCAATTAAAACAAGTTGGAACTTGCTAGACAATTTGACTAACTGTTCCATTGCCTCAATAGCTGTTTCGTGATGTTTCACCGGTTCCAGTCTTGCCACCATCATGATGACAAAATCATCTTTGGAAAGTTGAAACTCTTCACGAGAGTAAGCCCGTTTCGGACATACATTAAAATCAATTCCATTTAATATAGTACAAATTTTCTTTTTATCTGCACCTAATTTAATTAAATTCGTACGGAAACGCTCGGATATTGCCAAGATTTGATCTGCAGATTTGATAGCAAACACGTTTAAACGGGTAAAAAATCTCCCCTTTAAACCATAACCGATAAAATCATCTAGCGGATTACTATGAACCGTCGTATACCAAATGAAATTCACTTTTCTTTTTAGCATATAGGAAATGACATTCGCCCTAGGCCCATGCGAATGAATAATATCGATCTTATTTTTTATCACATATTGTTTAATTTGATTGATAATCGAAATATCGAATTGATGTTTCTGTTTAAAAATCACAACATGAATGTTTTTTTCACGGGCACGCTTCGCCATCTCACCTTCTGAAAAAAGCCCGAGCGTAATGTTACCAGTCTCTTTTAATTGACCTAGTAAAGACAAAATATGGAACATTCCGCCGCCAGTCTCATTACCTGCATTTAAATGTAAAACATTCATTGTGAACAGATCACCCTTTACTTTCGATTGACTAATACTTTTATAAGAAATTTTGGTAAAACTAACATTCGTTTGAAACGTCTTGGCTCTTGTATTAATCTGTATAACCATTCTAAGTTTAATTTAATCCATATTTCCGGTGCCCGTTTTACTTCACCTGCCCAAACATCAAAGCTCCCACCTAAACCGATAAAAAGTCCTTTACTGAAACGATGCATATGTTTAGTAATCCAATATTCTTGTTTCGGAAATCCTAAGGCAACAAATATGAGATCTGGCTTTAAATCCACAATTTCTGTAACTAGATCTTCATTTTCGATATCAATATAACCATGATGGCGACCAACAATATTGATCCTTGGATGTTTCGCTTTAATATTTTTATATGCTTTTTCTAACGTCGTGTCCTTCGCACCTAGTAAATACACTTTAAGATTTAGTTGTTCAGCCTTATGTAATAGTTTTCCCATTAAGTCAAATCCCGAAACCCTCTCTTTAAGAGGTGTTTTTAATATTTTTGAAGCGATGACAACCCCAATACCATCAGCTGTAATAAAGTCAGCTTTGTTAAGCGTTTCACGATAAACGGGATCTGTATTCGCCTTTGTAACAATTTCTGGGTTTGCTGTGACAACGAATGTTTTTTCTTCGTTTAATAAACGTTCTTCAAAAATTTGTAAAAATTCTTCCATCGAATGGTTATCAAATTTAACATTTTGTACATGTACCGTTTTCAAGTAAATTCCTCCGATAATAGTATAAGAAATCTCTCATATACTATTTTTTATTATAATGGAATGTCATTAATACATTTTTGTAAAAACATTAATTTTTTGTAATTTTTTATAAAGTAGTTAGACTTTCCATTTGAAATAATGTACACTTTTAACTGTTTATAATAAGTAAGTATAACACTTGCCATACTATTTTAAAGAACTACATTTGTTTCCCCTTGGTTTCATTTTGTGTAAAAGGAAATTAAGTCCATGCGAGGTGTCTTTATGTTTCAATCATTCAAATCTTATCCCTTTCATCGGCTCGTAAAACTTTTTATTGTTTTACAACCTATTCTTGATATTTTAACATATTTTTCTATTACGTATTTACAACTCAATGTGACGATTGGAATTCTT
>CADBNU010000218.1 GCA_902796085.1 Heyndrickxia coagulans | reverse complement strand
TGTTCTTTCCATGTTGGAACATCTTCTAATCCTTTAATTCTTTCTTCAGAAGAGACACTTAATATTCTAAGATTACCAGCAAGATGTTGTTCTTTTGACTCTGAAAGTGCCATTGTTGCTAGATCAACATGTCCACCTAACAATGCCGTTAAAACATCTCCGCCACTTTCATAAACCATAAAGTCCAACTTGGTGACATCAACCCCAAATTCCTTTGCAGCTTGAACAAAAGATAAATGGTCGTTATTTCCTAAGCCTGGTGCAACCGCAATTTTTAATGAGTGTGGATCTTCTTTTAATTGCTCCATAATTTCAATGGCATTTTGAAACTTTGAATCTGCTGAAACTGCAATCGTCATCCATTCTGTTGTTAAAATTGCAATGGGCGTAAAATCTTCATAAGTTAAATTACTTTGACCTAATAAATGATTTGAAATTAACAAACTCGAATTAATAGCTAAATGGTGTGCATCCTTGGTCGACAAGTATTGCCACCCTACTTCTCCACCACCACCTGGTTTATTTACAACATTAATATTCTGATCAACCAGTTTTTCATCTCGTAAAATTTTTTGGATTGCACGGGCAGTTGTATCCCAGCCTCCACCCGGCGTTGCAGGAGCAACTAACTCAATATTCCCTGTTGGAAAATTCTTCCCATCTCCAGAAGAACCTATTGAACATGCGGATAATAATAGTGTAAAAATAACGAACACGGATAATAATCGTTTCATACTCCTCCCCCTTTTTACTGAAATTTTGATTACTTCTATAGTAACTAGTAAGTCATTTGATGTAACCGTTTTCAATATAAAATTAATTAATTACTTAAACGAAATTTTGTTCTTTTTGTTCATAAGATAAATGAAAACGATTCAGTAATAATACAAAAACAAAGGTTTGCTCAAAGTAGCTGATCCTACTTTAAACAAACCTATTAATCTATTAATTCATGGTCTATTCAATTAGCTAATATCCTTTTTCTCCCACTTGCTGTCCATTTCAAAAGTAATCACGCCGAGTTCATGATGTTCACCTTCATAAAGAGCACGGTTGACAAGGCGATTTTCCCCTTGATCGTCAATAACTTCTAATTTGCAATAGGCACGGTTCAATTGTAAAGCTTCATAATACTGTTGCGTTGTTTGAACTTGAACACCATTAACGGTACGTATAACATCACCAATCTGCAGTCCCATTTTGTCAGCAGGCGATCCAGGGATAATATCGAGGACAACAATTCCTTGATTGCCTCTCGAAAAGTAGAAAATTTGTGCATCATCTTTTACATAGTAAACTACAGAAATAAGAATACGTCCGATTATTGCAATTCCGACAGCAACGATAGATGCAATTGGATACCAAAAACCTACAGCACTAATAAATGTAACAATAGTTCCCAATATCGTAACTTGCTTACCAATCACTCGTACGCCTCGTTCTGGATGTTGGCTACGGATTTGAGCACCAAATCCTAACCAGAATGGAACAAATAAAAAGGTAAATCCTCCGCTTGGTGTCGGAACAATTGGCCAAAAATCAATTGGAATGGATAGTGCGTTAGATGGAATTAAGACAAGCATAGGTATAAGCCATAATCGTTTTGATTCATGAATACCAACTCTCAGTCCTCGTTTACTGCGGACTAATTTTGGTGAAGTATGTTGGGAAGCCGATTTACTTATTAAGTTACCTTCGATAAGTAAAAGGAAGCCCGTAAGTAATGCTGCACCTGGAATAACCTCTTTTGTCACTTGGTCTAAAATTCCTTGCAAGATTGGTAATTCAATACCACTATATTCAATCGCCAAAATTATAAAAAAGGAAATCCCAAACGTGTAGGCAGCTGACAAAGCACCCGGTTTCAAAAATATGGATAAAATAACGGTAACAACAGTTAGGGTAAAGACATACGCCAAAGGAATCATAAAACCAATGAGGAAGACTACAATTGAAAAAATTAGCCCTAGTAACCATCCCTTTTTTATATATGTGCGAAATTCAAACCAACCATCTTTGACTCGGATCGTAAAGTTTTTCCTCTCCCGCTTCACCCGAATATAACCTAAATACACAGCGAATAATAAACCGAGATAGAGCAAAGGGTTAAAGAAAAATGCACCAAATCCTTTCCCTAATTGAATGAACCACTCCATTCAAGCACCTCCTTTTTCTTCGTTTTATATAAATTCGTGATAAAATAGATTTTGAGTTTTTCTTCTATTTTAACAAAAATAACATAATATTCCTATTTATATTCTTTTTAAGTTTATTAACCGAAATTTGGAACAATTGAGCAAATACTATCAAGAGATGGATAGCATTCTATGAATAATTTTTTAGCTGATATCTGGCCGTTCACCCCAAAAAAAGAAGCACCTCAATGGTACTTCTCTAACGATTAAAGTCAATCCTTATATTCAAAATATTTTAATGCCATTTGTAACTGACGATCATTTTTCGCATCCGCTTGTTTTTCACGAATTTTCTCTTCCATCGCTTCTGCCGTTTTTCCATCAATTCGCCCGGTTACAGGCAACTTATTTTCCTCTTGGAAAAGCTTCACAGCCGCCTCTGTTGTTTCACTAAAATACCCATCTACACGTCCTGGCTCAAGACCTAAATTTTTTAAAATCATTTGGGCATATTTTACTTGCTCATGATTCATATCAACATGTAAGGACTCATCAATTTGTAAGGGGTGTAATTGATATAACTCTGACTGGCTAACATGAATATCCGGTTCAATCCCTTTTTGATGGATCCAGTTACCATCTGGTGTCAACCATTTATACATCGTCAATTTAATATTACTTTTATCTCCTAAATCAACTTGCTGCTGAACAGTCCCTTTTCCGAAGGTCCGCTCACCAATAACTGGATATCCTTCCGCTTCTTTTAATGCTGCAGCTAAAATTTCAGAAGCTGAAGCACTTCCTTTATCTGTCAAAACGACAACAGGATACGGTTTCTCTTTCTTTGTTTTAGAAAAGATCTTCTCCCGACCTTGGTCGCGATTTTCAATCTGTAAGATTGGCTTTTTACTTGATATAAATTCTCCGGCAATTTCTTCTACACTTGTTAACAATCCACCAGGATTGCCACGGACATCGATAATAAGCCCTTCTATTCCTTGCTCCTCTAACTCAGCCAATTGTTGCGTAAAGTCTTTGCTCGTTTCTCGAGAAAAGGATGTAATTTCAATATAACCGATCTTTTTATCGTCACTTTCAAACACGTTGGAAAAGACCGTTTCAATTGGGATCGTATCCCTGACCACTTCAATCGTTAACGGCTTACTTACACCTTCTCTTACAATTTCAAGTTCAACTTTTGTCCCTTTTTCGCCACGGATTTTTAATGTTACTTCATATACATCTAAGCCTGTTACTTCTTCACCGTCTACACGAATAATTTCATCATATGGTTTCAAACCTGCTTTCTCTGCAGGTGAATTTTTAAACGGGGCAACGATAATAATTTTTCCATCCATTTCCGTTACTTCAGCACCAATGCCTTGAAAAGATGAATCTAGTGAACTATTAAATTGTGCTGCTTTTTCTTCATTCATGTACACAGAATATGGGTCATTTAGTGATGCAAGCATGCCTTCGACTGCACCTTCTATGAGTGTCTTTGACTCAACTTCTTCCACATAAGACTCTTTGATTAATTGATACGTCTTTTGAATTTTAGCCATATCCAAATCTTCACTGGTTGTTGAAGGTTGGAAAATCGTCCCCTCTTGATTTGTATCATCTAATTTCTCATCATTCGCTGTGAATTGAATTCCTAAATACGTACCGAATGATGTTAAAACCATCGTACAAATTAGCAAGATCACAACATGGGATTTCCGCAAACTTGTCCCTCCTCTATTATATGGCTCGTCTAAATAGATCATTTCGAGAATCAATACGTCGCATTTTTTAAGAACGATGATATAATTCTAAAAAAACTATATGATTCGAAAGGACAAGTTATGCTAAAAACGAAATTTCTCTAGAACAGTTTTTATAAATTTTTTCTCACGTTCAACATTTTGTTGTATAATAGTTAAGTGATTTAAATTTTCAATTTCGGTGCTTCCGAATGAAAAATAGACTTGGGTTGTCCAATGTTGGAGGATCAGCCCCATCCAAATTAAAATCTTTTCGAAAGGCGTGTTTCTATGGGTCGTAAATGGAATAACATCAAGTATAAAAAAGCAGAAAAAGATAAAAATACAAGCCGCATTTATGCAAAGTTCGGCGTTGAAATTTATGTAGCTGCAAAAAAAGGTGACCCTGATCCAGAGACAAACCAAGCGTTAAAATTTGTAATTGAACGGGCAAAAACATATAATGTGCCTAAACATGTTATCGAACGGGCAATTGATAAAGCAAAAGGCGGTGCCGATGAACAATATGACGAACTTCGTTACGAAGGTTTTGGTCCAAATGGTTCTATGGTGATCGTTGATGCATTAACAAACAATGTTAACCGTACTGCTTCTGATGTTCGTGCTGCTTTTGGTAAAAACGGTGGAAATCTTGGTGTCAGTGGTTCAGTTTCATATATGTTTGATTCAACTGCCGTGTTTGCCTTCGATGGTAAAACACCAGATGAAGTTCTTGAAATTTTAATGGAAGCAGACATTGATGTGCGCGATATCTTTGAAGAAGACGGTTCCGTCGTTGTTTATGCCGAACCAGATCAATTCCATGCGGTACAAGAAGCTTTAAAAGCAGCTGGTATTGAAGAGTTTAATGTGGCGGAATTAACGATGCTTCCACAATCAGAGGTAAAATTAGACGCAGAGGCACAAGAACAATTTGAAAAGCTAATCGATGTATTAGAAGACCTTGATGATGTACAACGTGTTTATCATAATGTTGATTTAGACAGCGAAGCATAATCTTATTCTATTAAAAAGGGAAGGGCTGAACACAAATGATGGTGTCAGCCCTGTATTTTTCATTACTTTTTTGTTTATTTTTGCGAAAGATATAACTTTCCATCTTTACCAAAATAAAAATCCTGCCAGCTTTCAAAACGGGGTAAGAGAATTGACCGATTATACGGTTGGTCTTTAATAAAAACACGTACAGATTCGTTCAACAACGTTTTTAATACATAGGGACTATCATCAAAATAATAGTCTAACTGCAACTCTTGAATAAAATTAATTTTTTCTTCATCCTTCATTCCCCAAAAGAAATGATCCTCTTTTAATGGAAACCCTTTTTCTTTTAACCATTGTTTTGTCCGGTCTCCATGACGTTTGGACCGAGCTGTAATATAAAAAATGTCGTGACCTTTATTTACGAGAGTTTGTAAAAATTCCAATGCCCCTGGGAAAGGTTGAATATCGGAAAAGTAGATCTCATCTTCCATATTCTGCCACATTTTACTACCTTCAATATCATCCATTCCAAAAGGTTCATGAATTTCCAACCGTTGAATTTGATAAAATTCTTCAATTGGAACTTTTGTATTCAACTTTTGATTGTAAATATGAAATGCCTGTTCCCGTACATTAATTAACGTATCATCAATATCAAAGCCAAACCTCATTGAATTCCCTCATTTATCTTATGTTTAAGTTCATTATAGTATGTTTATATGTGTAATTGAAATTTTTATTACTTATCGCGATTGCAAAACATATTTGCCTACTGAATATTTTTAGAAAGAACACTAATTGTGCTACTTAAATATTGGATAACCGGTAAACTTCCAATCGACACCGATTTGTTCAAAGGTACAATCAACGAGTTCAATCGCCTCACTCATTACTGCAAGCCCATTGCCTTCTAAAAACGTTGGGGCGTCCTTTCCGCCAATTAATTTTGGTGCGATATATAAAACGATTTTGTCAATGAGTTTTTTTTCAAAAAAGGACGCATTTACAGTGCCACCTGCTTCAATAAATACTGATGTTATACCTTGTTCTCCTAAAATGGTCAGTACTTCTTCAGGGTCGACAAAATCAGAATTGCTCGTATGGAACACTTTCACACCAGCTTCAACTAACTTTTCGACTTTTTTTCCATTAACCTCACGTCCTGTAAAAATCCATGTTGGCGCTTTTCCATCTTTAACAACCTTAGCATCTAAAGGAATTCGTAAACGTGTATCCATGATCACCCGAATGGGATGACGTCCACCTGGAATTCGTGCTGTTAATTCGGAATTATCCTTTATAATCGTATTTACACCGACTAAAATCGCTTCATTTTCACTGCGTAAGTGATGAACATCGGTCCTTGCGTCATTGGATGTTATCCACTGGCTATGACCCGTATGTGCAGCAATTTTACCATCTAATGTCGTCGCAGCCTTTAATGTCACAAAGGGCTTTTTTGTCACAATATACTTATTAAACACTTCATTCATTTTACGAGACTCTTTTTCGCGAACTCCGATAATTACCTCGATACCTGCTTCCTCTAAAATTTTCACACCACGGCCAGCGACAAGAGGATTTGGATCAAGAGTCGCAATAACTACCTTCGCTACGCCTGCTTCGACTAATGCCACAGCACATGGACCGGTTCTACCGTGATGGGAACAAGGTTCTAACGTGACATAAGCCGTTGCACCCTTGGCTTTTTCACCGGCCATTCGTAACGCATGAATCTCTGCATGAGGCTCACCAGCCTTCATATGTGCACCAATGCCAACTATTTCGCCATCACGAACAAGGACAGAGCCTACTAACGGGTTTGGTGAAGTTTGTCCTTTCATAGCGGAAGCATTTTTTAACGCTAAATCCATATAAAACTCATGATTAGTCATTATTACATTTCCCCTCATGATCACGTAAATGTCCAGCCCTGGCAACCTTTGTTTCTAAATACTTTTCATTATACTCCGAAATATCCCCCCAAAGTGGTACTCTCCCTTTAAGTGGCATACCAGCTTTCCGTAACGCTTCTAATTTACGCGGATTATTTGTAATTAATGTAACAGGATTTGTCCGTAATGCTTTTAACACGCGAATTGCATCATCGTAATTACGGGCATCATCCTCAAAACCAAGTTGTAAGTTTGCCTCTACAGTGTCATAACCATTTTCTTGCAAAATATACGCCATTGCCTTACTAAATAAACCAATTCCTCGCCCTTCATGGTTCGCTAGATAAAAGATTGCCCCACTACCATGTTCAACGACCATTTTCATTGATTGTTTTAATTGGAAGCCGCAATCACATCGTTTACTACCAAAAATATCGCCTGTATGACAAATCGAATGCAAACGTATAAGCGCATCATCACTATATTCGAAGTCACCGTAAACAAGGACACTCGATTGTTGTAGCTCGGCCAAATTAATAGACGACAATTTTTCAATAATTTTTTCTGTACCATCGACTTCCGTACATTTTAACCAACAATACCATTTAAACGTAACCGTCTTTCCGTACAAATTTACCGGTAACTTAATGGGACCTACTAAATAGATCACCTTATCATCTGTTTGAATCATTTGTATTTTATCTTCTATCAATGAAATTACTTTTTCATCCAATTTTGTAACTGTCATCGTAATCCCTCATTTATACCAATTAAGTATTTTATACAAAAGGCACTAGAACCTTCATCTAAAAATTAAACTATTCAAAAATTCATTATAAATATTTATTTTGAAATTGTCTTGTGAAAAGTCTCCCATATTCATATGTTCTTACTTTTCGAATACCTCATTTATATTTTGCACAATGACCAATTCCTTACTTGCTACATAAACTTCCAAATTTTCCTTCATATTAGCGTGCACATAGACAAGAATATCTAGGAGTCAGCAAGGTTCTAAAAGTAGATCTTTTCGCTAAATCTGAGAAAAAGTACGTTCAACATGACGATGAAAACAGTTTTTACCACGATCCTTTGATAAAAGTGCGTTCACTATGCCTTTGAAAGCAGTTTTTGCCACAATCTTTTAAAAAAAGGCGTTCACTATGACGATGAAAGCAGTTTTTACCCCAATCCTTTGATAAAAGTGCGTTCACTAAGCCTTTGAAAACAGTTTTTGCGCCAATCCTTTCAAAAAAGTGCGTTCATTAAGCCAATGA
>CADBNU010000217.1 GCA_902796085.1 Heyndrickxia coagulans | reverse complement strand
TTATAAAATAAAAAGGCAGAGAAACTCTGCCTTTTTAAAATTCAAATATTAATATAGAAGTCACTAATATATCATAAATATACAATTGTCTTAAATCACAATTGTAATAATTATCATCTATATTCAATAACGATTATTAAAAAAGGACAGACTACTCCCATTACTCTGCCATTCACAAGCAGAGCCTTTGAACATATTCAATTCATTAGTTCAAAGTTGGGAAACGTAGTCTCATCGAATGTGTCACTTTTTTAATAATCCTCCTTTTTTATATTACAGATGAATTATATTAGGGATGAACTAAATTGTCAATGTTATATATTGTGATAGCCTTAAAGGTTAATTACTTTGTTCTAATTTATTAGTCAAATAAAGGGCAGGTATAATGCTTAACACCATAAAAATCAAGCTTGTAACAAAACCTACATGATAAGCATGAGCAAAATGATTTATTGTAGTTTCCTGTAAGAGAGCATTGCTTACCACCGTTGCTAAAATTGCAGAACCAGAAGCAGCCCCAACATTTTGAATGATGCGAGTAGCAATGCTAGCTGCTGGGACTTGTGACTTTTGCAGCCCTACAAATGAATCGCTCATCACTGGAATTGTAATTCCACCAACACCCATTCCACGAATAAACAGTACAACCCATATAATCCACTGCGCTGTATCGGCATCAAAAAATGCAAAGGGTAGCGTTCCAATAATGGTTATGGCAATTGAAGGCAAAACGACTAAGCGTGCCCCATACTTATCCGTCAAAGTACCGACCATAGGACGTACGACAAGCATCCCTACGCCCTGGGGAATTAACCAAAGCGCTGCTGTTATAACATTAAGATCGAATACATTTTGAAAAAACAGCGGGAAGAGAAGCATAGGCCCATTAGTAGCAAACCCTGCTAAAAATAGTGAGAGAAACGACGCACTGAAATTTTTTGATTTAAATAGATCCAATGGGATTAATGCCTGATCCTTTCTCTTCCGCGCATAAAATAAGTAGGAAATTAGCGAGACAAAAGCGATTATAAAAGCCAAAATGCCTGTTACATGAACGTTTTCCGTCCTAATTTCCGTTATACCAAGAATAAACATCCCTGATAACAGTGCCAGCAACATAATACCGAGCCAATCCAATTTTGCGGATTTATTCATTGCTTCGAATTTCGGCAGTTTCCATTGTGCGATTAATAAAGCAATAATTCCTATAGGAAGATTTACAAAGAAAAGCCATTCCCATTGTAAATGCTGTAAAATAAATCCTCCAATCACCGGACCAATTATCGGACCAAATACGACAGGTATTCCTACAACTGACATTAGACGACCAAGGTTTTCACCTGCAACTTGTGCAATTAAAGCCGTCAGTGTAGGTATTATAATGCCGGAAGCAAATCCTTGTAACACACGAAATGCAATTAAACTCTGTACATCCCATGAAAGACCGGCAAGGAGTGAAGCTAATAAAAACAATCCTAATGCACCCATGTATACTCCTTTTCCGTCATATTTTTGCATCATCCACCCAGAAAAGGGTACGGCAATTCCTAAAGCTAGGACATATCCGGTCACAACCCATTGTGTAACCGTAAAACTTGCTGAGAATACCTTTGCCAAATCGTTCACCGCAATATTTACAATGGTAGAGTCCAACATAGGTAGAACTGCGCCAAGTACCAAGATCCATGCTATACTGACTACCTCTTTTGGGAATTTTTCA
Organism: Heyndrickxia coagulans; assembly: GCA_902796085.1. GTDB lineage: Bacteria > Bacillota > Bacilli > Bacillales > Caldibacillaceae > Pallidibacillus > Pallidibacillus thermolactis. The sequence continues at coordinate 4,638 of CADBNU010000217.1, read as the reverse complement.
TTTTCCACAACTCCATCTCCTTAAGAAACATAATGTACCTTATTAATATACATGTTTTTCTGATAAGATTCAATATGTACCTTATATTTTTCCTGAAAAATATGTTATAATGTTTTACAACTATTCCAATGCTATACATACTTGAAAAATTAAAACGGTTTCCAAAGAGAGGAAGATCACAGGTTGAATAAAGTGGGTACAAATACTCGTAGACGTGGAGACACACTGACTGAAGACATCTATAAAGCTACGATCGAATTAATTAAAAAAGTCGGTTATACCAATCTTACATTCCAGCAAATCGCGCAAGCTGCGAAAACAAGTCGGACAGTCCTATATCGCCGTTGGAAAACGACGTTTGAATTAATTTACGATATTATGGTTTATAAAATGAAGAATACGCTTGGCGGAGAATTGATTGATAGAATTAAGGACACCGGAAGCTTGCGTGGGGACTTGTTACAATTGCTTACTCTCTATCAAAGTGTTTATATAGAAGTTGAACATGAAATCATGAATGCGATTTTATTTGAATTGGGTCAAAACAACGATAAAATGTCTGAACTAGAAATGAATGCCACGAATAAAAATATATTCGTCATGCGTAAGCTGCTTGAATTTGCAAAAAAACGCGGTGAAGTAATAAAAGAAGTGAGTGATGAGACATTAACACTACCTTTTGACTTGATCCGTATGGAAAATATCTTGCGTCAAGATGGTATTGATGAAAAAAGGTTGGAAGTATTAGTGGATGAAATATTGCTTCCAGTTTTTCTTGATAACAACCCCACTTCAAAAGGCATTATCTAATCTTCAAAAATCTTAATATAACCTCTTTTAGCGGTTCATAGACAAATAATCTGGACCAGGTGCTAATGCTAAAACATTAGCACCTATATGGACATGTATTACTACATATTCTTGCATTTCTGCAAGCCTGCTTTTTCAAGAATCACTAGCATACCACTATCCAGGTTTGTTTTCAGGAAGCAAGTTACTTGATTATATAAAAATTTTACAATATAAATATTACTTATTTCTTTAATAAAAGAATCGCATGGTTAATAAGCCCTAATCCCATACTGATGACTCCTCCAATCATGACACCGATTAGTGCATCAATCCAACCTCCTGAGAAGAACATTTCTCTTCCGCCACTACCTAGAAAACCAATAAGAGCAGCTATAGAAAAACCATAAACATAAACGCTGCATAAAATAATCCATTGCTTCTTGATGGGCTACGTTAAGATTATCACAGTATTCTTCAAATCAGTGGACTTAGTTGTTGCACTCCGAACATAAGCACTTTCTTCGCATGTTCAAATGCTTCCTGTTCAGAAAGTCCCTCTTCCATTAAATCTTTCATGTAATCACTCATATAAAGAATCATGTCGTTTTGAGCTTCAATTGATATCTTTGAACGACCTAAACATATTCGTAAAGTCAGGTCGCCAACCTTTTAATCGAATCACTGTTTTAAATTATGGATAAAATCACCAAGTAAGGTGAAACTATACATAATTATATAATGTAAGCTTTGGTGTATTCATATCTTAAACGATTCGCAGCTATATGCATAAAGTGATGAACATATCCCTATTAATTTTTGGGCTATACATCATGTTTATAGATATCAGAAAAAATCGGTGAATAGAGGGATTTTTGTGAAACTAAAAATACCAGAAAATCGAAAAATAGCGCCCTTTCTCGTTTTTTATATCATTACATCCTCCCAAATCGGGTTAGGGGTACTCGGATTTCAAAGAATAATTGCTAAAGATGCCGGTACGGACAGTTGGATATCGATTATCATTGGCGGTATTTTATTACAAATATTAATGATATGTATATATAAAATGTTAAATATCGTGAAAGGGGATTGGTATGATGTCCACGCCTTTATTTTTGGAGAGAAAATAAGTAAAATTTTTTCATTACTGTTGGCTATTTATGCATGCTTTAAGATGATAACGGTTTTAAGAGGATATATTGAAATTGTACAAGTATGGATGTTTCATACATTCAACACTTTTAAATTTGGCTTAGCATTCTTACTTTTATCTGTTTACATCGTCTATGGTGGTTTTCGTACAATTGTTGGTATAAATGTTTTTTCCATGATCATTCTCTTTTTAGTAATGCCTTTATTTTTATATACAGTTCCTTATGCTAACCCTTCTTTTTTAAAACCAGTTTTTTCCCATTCATTAGGAGAGATATTTAAGGCTGTTATCGGTATTTCTTATTCGTATATGGGATATGAAATTATACTATTTATTTATCCTTTTCTTAAAGAACCTGCTAAGTCAAAAAAATGGGCCCATTTTGCGTTGTTGTTCACTACATTGTTTTACTTATACATAGCTATATTGACTTTTATGTTTTTTCCAGTAGAAGCCATCGATCAACTGATATGGGCAAGTTTAAATATGTGGAAAATTATTGAAATGCCCTTTGTAGAACGGTTTGAATATATCGGAATCGCAACATGGTTTGTTATCATGCTCCCAAAAGTTTGTTTATATCTTTGGATATCCGGTCGAATGTTAAAGAGAAGTTTTGATGTACGATTAAGAACTTCAATTCCAATAATTGCAAGCCTTTGTTTAATCGTCCTTCCTTTTATGGAAAACCGTACACAAATTCATAGTGCTATTGATTTTGTTTCCCAAATTGACCTGTATCTAACTGGAATTTATATTCCGATCTTATTCATTTGTGTACTGATTGTTTGGAAGGTGAAAAAACGTGGGAAAACGAGTAATTAATATGTTTATTCCTATATTCTGCATTGTGCTACTAAGTAGTTCTGGGGAATCTAGGATTTTAGATGAATTAACTCTGGTTAACTCCATTGGATTTGATATAAGTGAAAGTGGAGATAAAATTATTGGGGTAATCTGTAACCCTATTTTTCAAAAGGATGCACCACCAAAAAATAATGTTTTATCTGCTAAAGCAGAATTAAAGAAATCAATACTCCAAGTTATTCAGGAAAAGTCTGCCAATCCGATTGCCACGGGAAGTTTAGAGATATTATTATTTGGTAAAGAATTAACAAAGCAAAAGGGAATCTTAGATTTAATTGATCCATTTACACGAGATCCAAGGATTGGTACCGCAATGAGGATGGCAATTGTAGATGGAAATGTAAGGGAATTTATGGAAGGCAATTATGGTGTTCGTGGAAATGCGTTTTTTATTAAATGGACAATTGATACGGCTGTTAATCACGGGAACTTACCAAAAACAAATTTTCATCGCTTTTTAGTTGATTTCCATAGTCGTGGTAAATCACCGTATGTCCCAATAATAAAAAAAGAAAGAGAAAATAAAATCAAAATTATTGGTGTGGGATTTATCAGATTCGGAAAGCTTGTTCATCAAATTTCAATGGAAGAAGCATTTTTTTTCAAATTACTAACGGACAAATATAGTAGAGGTTGGCATGATGTTGAAATTGATGGGTATAAAGCATCTATACAGAATACTAATACAAAGCGGAAATTTGAATTAACGAAATCTTCCCCTCCTTATGAAGTGACCGTAAAAATTCATTTAAAAGGTGTTATCAATGAATATACAGGAATTATGATTAATAATAAAGCACTTGGTAAACTTGAAACAAAATTTGAAGAAGAAATAAAAAAGAGAAGTCTAGAATTAATTAATGTATTCAAGGAAAAGGATATCGATCCTATTGGATTTGGCCGATTTATTAAGTCAGAGGATCGAAAATTCAATTATCAGAAGTGGAGGGATGATTACTATAAAAACTTGACCGTTAAAGTTGATGTGCATGTGGATATAGATGAGGTTGGTATTGTTGAATAGGTTAAGTCCACAAAATTCATTACCAGCACTTCCTAGTATGCATAGCAATATGAAAATTATGATTCTGATATATAAAGGAAAAATACGCCAAACTTTTTTGATATACTTACAAAGAGTTTGACGTTTTATATATTCCATTTGCTGAACGAAAGTACTTTTAACATAAATGAGCAAAAATATATTGTAAATTTAGCTGTTTTTAAGTGATGATTTCTTATCCATGTACGATTTCAAATAGTTATCGTACATTTTCAAAACAATCAAGGTGCGTGTAGAAAATTTCTATACGACCTTTTTTCTCTTAAAGATAGGTACCCATCACATAAGATAAGATTCAACTGATCACCTTTCATTAAATAAAATTGTGCTTTTTTAACACCCCTAGTAAAATTGAAATCCTCTATCATTGACATCGTTTAATACCATTTCTCTCTTAGATAATCCAATAAGAGCAACAAGACACGTTGTTAAATATTCAGAAAAAAACGTAGTCCCTTGCATGACTGATATGAATACCATCCTCAAATTCCAGCACTATAGATATCCTGTAACCTTTATTATATTCATCTATTAAATTATTATATGTGATTTCATCACAAGGAACATGTATCTCTGTTTTATCATTACGCTCATCTTCAAATCTTTTTTCTTCTTCGTTACATATCTTAATTAATATTTCTGGATTCGTGATGGTAAATAATTTATAAATTTTTGTTTCAGCCACTTCATCATCATTTTTATAATCATCTGATGAATACTATATAATGGTATTTCAACTGCTTTAAATTTTTTTATTAAAATA